>JALHRK010000021.1:0-546 GCA_022841505.1 Saprospiraceae bacterium
GGCGTGGTCGGACTTGGGCGAAGTGCGTCAGGCGCTGGACTTCTACCAGCAGGCGCTGCCCTTGAGACGGGCGATCGCCGACCGGGGCGGCGAAGCCACCACCCTCAACAACATCGGCAATGCCTGGTCGGACTTGGGCGAGGTGCGTCAGGCGCTGGACTTCTACCAGCAGGCACTCCCTCTCTTCCAGGCGGTCGGCAACCGGCGCGGCGAAGCCACCACCCTCAACAACATCGGCAGTGCCTGGTCAGCGTTAGGCGAGGTGCGTCAGGCGCTGGACTTCTACCAGCAGGCGCTGCCGCTCTTCCAGGCGGTCGCCGACCGGGGCGGCGAAGCCACCACCCTCAACAACATCGGCAGTGCCTGGTCAGCGTTAGGCGAGGTGCGTCAGGCGCTGGACTTCTACCAGCAGGCGCTGCCCTTGAGCCAGGCGGTCGCCGACCGGGGCGGCGAAGCCACCACCCTCAACAACATCGGCAGTGCCTGGTCAGCGTTAGGCGAGGTGCGTCAGGCGCTGGACTTCTACCAGCAGGCGCTGCCCTTGAG
>JALHRK010000021.1:556-36737 GCA_022841505.1 Saprospiraceae bacterium
CAGGCGGTCGCCGACCGGGGCGGCGAAGCCACCACCCTCAACAACATCGGCAGTGCCTGGTCAGCGTTAGGCGAGGTGCGTCAGGCGCTGGACTTCTACCAGCAGGCGCTGCCCTTGAGACGGGCGGTCGCCGACCGGGGCGGCGAAGCCACCACCCTCAACAACATCGGCAGGGCGTGGTCGGACTTGGGCGAAGTGCGTCAGGCGCTGGACTTCTACCAGCAGGCGCTGCCCTTGAGACGGGCGATCGCCGACCGGGGCGGCGAAGCCACCACCCTCAACAACATCGGCAATGCCTGGTCGGACTTGGGCGAGGTGCGTCAGGCGCTGGACTTCTACCAGCAGGCACTCCCTCTCTTCCAGGCGGTCGGCAACCGGCGCGGCGAAGCCACCACCCTCAACAACATCGGCAGTGCCTGGTCAGACTTGGGCGAGGTGCGTCAGGCGCTGGACTTCTACCAGCAGGCGCTGCCCTTGAGCCAGGCGGTCGGCAACCGAGGCGGCGAAGCCGCCACCCTCAACAACATCGGCAGGGCGTGGTCGGACTTGGGCGAGGTGCGTCAGGCGCTGGACTTCTTCCAGCAGGCGCTGCCGCTCTTCCAGGCGGTCGCCGACCGGCGCGGCGAAGCCGCCACCCTCAACAACATCGGCTTGGCGTGGTCAAACTTGGGCGAGGTGCGTCAGGCGCTGGACTTCTTCCAGCAGGCGCTGCCGCTCTTCCAGGCGGTCGGCAACCGAGGCGGCGAAGCCACCACCCTCAACAACATCGGCAGTGCCTGGTCAGACTTGGGCGAGGTGCGTCAGGCGCTGGACTTCTTCCAGCAGGCGCTACTGCTCTTCCAGGTGGTCGGCGACCGGCGCGGCGAAGCCATCACCCTCAACAACATCGGAGGAGCGTGGTCGGACTTGGGCGAGGTACGGCAGGCGCTGGACTTCTACCAGCAGGCGCTGCCCTTGAGACGGGCGATCGGCGACCGGGGCGGCGAAGCCACCACCCTCCACAACATCGGCAATGCGTGGTGGGACTTGGGCGAGGTACCTCAGGCGCTGGACTTCTTCCAGCAGGCGCTGCCCTTGAGACGGGCGATCGGCGACCGGGGCGGCGAAGGCTACACCTGCTACGGTATGGCGGTTATCTATGAAGCTATTGGAGACCTGGAAAAGGCGATCACATATGCCGAGCGCAGCACCGACCTTTTGCAGCAAATTGAGGATGTGAATGCTGCAACAGCCAGTGCGACTCTTGAACGTCTTAAAGGCCAGCGGGACAGTCAACACATTTGAAAACTCAACAAACTAGGACTTCTTTGGCTCTCAATTTGGAAGGAAAAATCATACTGACTAGAGGATATGAAGGTGGGATTTTCAGTATCCGTGCCATAAGTGATACGCTTTGGTGAATGGGCGACTGAAGTGGATTTTCTAGGTTACTGGCGGTGCCATCTGGCAAGCTTGTTGCCCTGCCAAACGATAATTCACAAACCGTATCATTCAGCAGACGTTAGTAATGATTACTGCATAGAATCGGAAAATATATTGGAATAGGAGCATGAGTTATGAACATTTTTCTGAGCTATTCACATAAAGACAAAGATGCTGCACTGACACTCCAGAAAGCGCTCTTTAGCGGCGGGCAGACGGTCTGGATGGACGATGGCCTCACTATTGGGCATGAGTGGCGCACGCAGCTGGCCGACGAAATTGCCCGCGCCGATGCTATTGCCCTTGCGATCACGTCCAACTGGCTGGCTTCGCCTTACTGCCAGTGGGAGTTTGTCACGGCGGTTGAACAGGGTAAGAAAATCATTCTTGTAATGCTGGAAGCAGGATTAAAGCTGCCAGATCGTTTGAGCAAGTACCAATATGCTGATTTCACCAATGGTTTCAACGACCCTGCCAAAACACAGAAATTCCTGGATGACCTGCTCAAGCTGGCGGTGACAGTCGATAAAAGCACGGTCGCGGGCGTGGATAAGGAGCAGTATGCCATGAAGATTGACCAGCAGAATAGTGATGGGGGGCAGAATTTGAATGTGCCAGGAAGTGGCAATACCATTGCAGGGAGAGACCTTGACCAGAGCAGCACGAGCGTCAAAATCGGCGGTAATGTGCAGGGGGGGAACGTCGTCATCGGGGGCAAGCAAACGGTCGGTGGGAATCTTACAATCACGATGCACGACCTGACACAAACGATTAGCAAAGGGAAAGCCGCTCCATCAGATAAGGAAACACTGCAAAAGCTGATGGACGACCTGAAAACTACGCTAATGAATGTTCCCTCTGAGCATGAGGAGAGTGGAAAAAAGGTTGTGGAGCGCACGGAAGAGCTGGTCACTGAAGTCAGCCGCCCGCAAGCGGATCCAGAGGACGTGAAGGACAGTGCCAACAAACTTAAGCGCGCGGCTGAAAACATAAAGGCAGTGCTGCCAGCGGTATTCACCATCGCGACTAGCATCATTGCGCATGTGTTGAAAATGAGTGGTGCTGGGGCGTAGTTGAGAGGGAATACACCCACGTGTGCAGATGTAAACCGCTTCTACTGCGTAAATCATAATTAATCAGGTCGTATTTACGAGCATCGGAGAAAGTGTCATGTCGTTGCTAGAAGACTGGCGTCACACCCTGGCATCTACCTCACCTCTGTTTGCCACACTTCTCAAAGAAGACCTCACGATTTCTGTCCCTTATGGGATCACTGCGAGCGCTATTTTATGGTATGTGCGTGACAAGCTGAGTACGCCGATGATGATTCAGGTGCTGACTGATATTTGCGGGGAGATAGCCTTGCCACTGCTGCGCGAGGCACTGATGAACTGGGGGGAATTTGAACCGCACGAGGCAGCGCGGACGCTTACGCGCTTGTCTCATGACAATGAGGCACTGCGTTCGATGCTAGACAAGCTGCTGGCATACTTCCGTGACGATCTGCTGGCGTTGCATCTGCTCCAAGTGGCACCCTCGAACATCACTATTGAGGGCAGCGTTTCAGGTGGGAATATTGTTATCGGTGGCGTGCAGTATGTCGCAGGTGATCTGATTATTCAATACCTTAAGCCGAAAACCGCGCGTATGTGCCCCAAACCTCCGCCGGAGCCTGAGAAATTCGGCGGGCGTGATGTCCGTCTGCGTGAGATTATGGAAAAAATAAAAGCGGGGACAGATACTGCCATTACCGCTGTCCACGGGCTGAGCGGCATTGGCAAGACGACGCTGGCGCGGGCATTGGCGGCACATCTGTATAGCGATAAGACATTCCGTGCGGTGCTATGGGCGGATGTGACTCGCACACCCAGTGCCGTAAACATCCTTAGTGCCTGGGTGGTGAGCTATGCCGACTCTACTTTCGACTTGGCCGTGTTCAAGGGTGATGAAGGACAGATTGCTGCGGCGGTGAAAGCCCAGCTTGATAGCGTGATCGCAGAGCAGTGCGAAGACTGCGACCCGCCGCGTGTGCTGATGGTCTTGGATGATGTGTGGGATAACGGGCGCGATGCCGCTCGGCTTATCAAACGTGCCTGTCCTGCCCATACAACCATCCTCATCACCACCCGCTCGGAGAATGTAGCGATTGACTTGGGTGCGCAGGCTGAGTCTTTGGCTTATATGACGCCCGATGAATCGGTCGGAATGCTGAAAATGTACTTATTCAATATTCCTGATGATACCCTGCGACGGTTGGGCAAGGCTTTGGGAGGGCATGCACTGGCGTTGGAATTGGCTGCCCGCCGCATTCAAAAGGAAAAACGCCCTGGCGAGAGTGAAGCAGAGCGGCTGGAACGCTGCATCCATGATTATGAAACAGGCATCCCGGCAGGTAGCCCGTTCGATCGGCTGAAATTAGAGCAGGGCGAGCAAAAAGAGGATAATCTGACACACTCGCTGGCCTACAGCTATGGCGAGCTGGATGAGGACGGTCAACAACGCTTCCGAGCTTTGGGTGTGTTGGCCTTTGATGTGGCCTTTGATGCAGCACTACTAGCGGCATTGTGGGAACTGCCCGTGGATGAAGTTTACGACCACACAAATCGTCTTGCCCTCCTTTCACTTCTCGAGATTACGCAGGATGGTTATTATCAGCACCCGCTGCTACGGGCTTATGCTCGCGCGCTGCTCATCGCCGCTGGCGAAACAAACACAGCTTTCAACCGTTATGCCGACTTCGTGATCGCACAGGCGGCGCGGTTCGACGAACTCCCGCTGGAGCAGTGGACTGCGCTTGATCTGCTGCTGCCGCATATACAAGAGGTGGGGGATACGCTGGTACGTCAATGGGAGGCGGCCACTCCACTTGATGACCCTCTCAAAGTACGCGCCAGAGATTTTGCTTACAACATTATAAGCTATGTTCATAATCGTCCGCAGATGATCGAGACACCGCAGGGACAGCAGCGACTCGGTATGCGCTGGTTGGAAATGGGACTGGTGGCGGCGCGTGAAACCGGTAATTCGGATCGTCAGACGCTGTTTCTCAACAGCATCGGCGTGGTATGGGCGCAGTTGGGCGAGCCGCGGCGGGCGCTGGACCTCTTCCAGCAGGCACTGCCGCTCTTCCAGGCGGTAGGTAACCGACACGGTGAAGCTACCACCCTCACCAACATCGGCAGTGCGTGGGCGGCTTTGGGTGAGGTGCATCAGGCGCTGGACTTCTATCGGCAGGCGCTACCCTTGAGACAGGCGGTGGGCGACCAGCGTAGCGAAGCTACCACCCTCACCAACATCGGCGCGGCGTGGGCGGCTTTGGGCGATCAGCACCAAGCGCTGGACTTCTTCCAGCAGGCACTGCCACTCTCTCAGGCGGTGGGCGACCGACACGGCGAAGCTACCACCCTCAACAACATCGGCGGTGCGTGGGCGGATTTGAGTGAGCCGCGGCGGGCGCTGGACTTCTTCCAGCAGGCACTGCCACTCTCTCAGGCGGTGGGCGACCGACACGGTGAAGCTACCACCCTCAATAGCATTGGTAGTGCGTGGGCAGATTTGGGTGAGCCGCGGCGGGCGCTGGGATTCTTCCAGCAGGCACTGCCACTCTCTCAGGCGGTGGGCGACCGACACGGTGAAGCTACCACCCTCAACAATATCGGCTCAACATGGGCGACTTTGGGCGATCAGCGCCAAGCGCTGGACTTCTTCCAGCAGGTACTGCCACTCTTTCAGGCGGTGGGCAATCGGCGGGGCGAAGCCGCCACTCTCAACAGCATCGGCGTAGCGTGGGCGGAGTTGGGCAAGCCGCGGTGGGCGCTGGGCTTCTTCCAGCAGGCACTGCCACTCTTCCAGGCGGTGGGCGACCAGCGCGGTGAAGCCGTCACTCTCAATAGCATTGGCGGTGCGTGGGCGGAGTTGGGCGATCAGCACCAAGCGCTGGAGTTCTACCAGCAGGCACTGCCCTTGAGACGGGCGGTGGACGATCGGCGTGGTGCAGCTACCACCCTCAACAACATCGCCAATGCGTGGGCGGAGTTGGGCAAGCCGCAGCGGGCGCTGAAGTTCTATCAGCAGGCACTGCGGCTCTTCCAGGCGGTGGGCGACCAGCGCGGTGAAGGCTACATCTGCAACGACATGGCAGTTACGTATGAAGAGCTTGGAGATCTGAAAAAAGCGATTGCATTTGCTAAGCGCGGCGCTGACCTTTTGCAGAAAATTGATGATGTAAATGCTGCAACGGCCAGTGCATATCTTGAACGTCTTAAAGGCCAGCGCAAAGGCGGCAGTAAACCCTCATAGAAAAGCTAGAACATTCGCGATATTGTAGTGCAAAAATCAGGAATATATCTACCAATTGGGCATCTCTCGGTGAGGATTTTGGTAAAAAGCAGGTAGAATTCCAGATTGTCTATGAAGACGAGTGGCAAACGAAGATTAACGAGCTATTCATAGACTAGCGATCTTCTTCTTCAGAAATCAGCATATTTCGTACTGTCATTGCATACCATAACCCGCCCCGTGCGGTGGGAATTTTCCGGCTGTTTAATTCTTCTGCTATGGCTGTGAGGGTATATCCCTGAGCGCGAAGCTGCTCGATAAGCGGCCTCACGGTATCGCGAAACAGCCTGGTCTGTTCCTTCAAGACATTGGAAGCAATTTCCAAAGCGGGCAGGGGGGTAGGATTGCCCAGCTTCACGCCACGCGCCTTTGCTGCTTTCAAAGCGTCTTTCGTCCTTTTTGAAATCATTTCTCGCTCATGTTCCGCGACGGCTGCCAGGATATGAATAGTGAACCTGGTGGCTTCAGGCATATCGACGGCCACAAAATCAACATGGCTTTCCATCAGGTTTGAAATAAACGCGACGTTGCGGGCGAGGCGGTCAAGGCGGGCAATCAGAAGAGTGGCTTTGTGTTTTCTACATGCATCAAGAGCGGCTTGCAGCTCCGGCCGTTTATTGCGGGTGCTTTCTATTTCGGTGAACTCCTGCACGATCTGGCCGCGATTTGCTACAAAATCGGCAACCGCTTGGCGCTGTGCATCCAGCCCTAGACCACTTCTGCCTTGTTTATCTGTAGATACCCGATAATAGGCTACGAATTTGCTCATAAAAGCAGTATAGCAGGGTCATTTATAAAACTCAAACGGGCGTTTGCATTTTATAAGACTGTCGAAAACAATCGTTTTGATAAGGTAATATTAAAATGGAATGTCATATTTACAGCTGGAACAAACGATCATATCAATAATGGCGGATATTTTCACAGCCCATTGCTCAAGGCCCTGGGCTTAATGCTGTAGCAGTGGCGGCAGCCTCTCTTGTTGCGGCTCTTGCTGTTGAAGTCATTTGATAATGACGAGCCTCTAGAGTTAAGTTACTGATAAATTGAGCACGATGAGTTACAACAACACTTGGAGCAAGATCAAATAGATTAAGATAGTAGCCAATTTCTGGAAATTCATTGCTATTTAGAACAACTGTGAAATCTGAAGCCAGCAAGTCGCTGAGGTAAGATTCATCGAAAAAATATATATTTGCCTGTCTAGGGACTGGGGTTGTAAATAGGCTATGAATCAATATTTTGAGTTGTTTTGGTAATGTAATTTGAAGTTCGGTGAAAGACGATTTTTCAAGTAAAAACGAAGACGCAAATTCAATTCTCATGATTGTGTCATTACAACCACCAAAAGTACCCTCAATCGCGTAAGAAAAACTTGATTCCTTACTCTCTCGTAATGTTCCTTGAAACGTGAAATCTTGTTGAGTCATTGATGTAATAACAATCGTATCATCTATCGTGACAGGATATAAACTACATTGCAAAACTCCCGGTCTACGATCAAATTTTGAGATTGAGACATGATTAATTAGTATGTCAGAATCAAGTGGGTTGCGTATCGATACGCGCACCATATATGAATTCTCGCTTTCACCAATTAAGATGTTATCAATACTTGGAGAAAAACGTGGAGCCAAGAGTGGTGTAGGTGTCGGAGAACCGCTAATAGCAACCGTGACAAACTCCTTTAGGGATGGGGTCAATAATGTAACAAAAATGATTGTTATTGTTAGCATCGTAAAAATAATTAAAAAGCCTATTCGAGTACGCTTTGAGTATTTATGAAGTTGCTTATTATCGAGTATACGTCTTTGTTTTGCTGTAAATAAATATATTCCAATAAAGAAGATAATTGTCCATATAAAAGTAATAATCAGTAGAAGAGTTAATTCCTGATTTTGGCGAAATACTATGATAATTCCTATTAGTTGCGATAATAAAAACACAACAGGAATAATTATACCTCCATATTTTTCTACAATATTTTTTATATCATCCATAAAATTCCAGTGTAAAACTTTTTGTTTATTACTATATCAGTTTAACATAAAACCTATATCTATGATCACTGACAATAGGTTAGTAATTTAGGTCTATCGTTTTGCCATTGGTCTAGAAATTATTGGTGCTCTTGGCCTTCGGGTAGATGGTGGGGTAGGCAGCAGACATAAAAGCTTACACAGCTTTTCTGGTTATATGACTGTAAAAATCATCATTTGGGGAGAGCAATAGCCAAAAACTGTTACCTAGTCTAATAAAGCATATCCTCGAATATTATTTGGAGAGCTGTTCTGCCTCCCATTGTTTGTATGTCTTATCCTGACCCTGAACTTTCCATGCCGTTGTACCATTTGCAGGACGCCCATTAATGACGGCTGCTGCTGCACTTGGGCTGGTAAACGCATAATTCTCGCTGAAGACTCGATGTGTTCCTGCTTCTTGCAATATCCCTATACGCACCAATTCTTCGTGAAGATGATTATAGGTGTGTTCCCCGCCACGCCCTTCCCATGCCAAACGTGCGCTCGAACCTGCTAATACAATAAACTCACCTTCTTCTAGCTTCGCGGTAGCGTTTAATCCATGTTTGGGCGTGCGTAACTCAAACACAGGTATTTTCGTAGTCGTTTTCCGTTCTATATCTGTAGGAAGAGAAGGACGAGTATTTTTGAGGAAAGAATCGATCCGCAAAGCTGGAAGGACCAAAAAGATATTTTCTAAGAAGGTTTCCATATTTGATAATGCAGACTCAGAAAGGCCTGGACGGGCTGGATGATTGCCATTTTCGAGTGTAATTTTGCCAACGGCGGTCGCCTCCTCGATAAGGCGAGCTTCCAAGTATTTAGCATGAGCCTTGTTTAAAAGATTGGCGGCTGATGTAATCAGCACAGCAGTATGCCACCAATCTTTTTTTGTGTCATGATTGCGGATACGCTCACTCACATCTTCGGCTTCGCCAATATAAAGTAGGGGCGTAATATCCCTTTCCCCAATGAGAAGATACACTCCAACATAGCTTGCCTCTTTCCGTTTTAGCGCCTCGCCAATCTGGGTACGTGGTGTCATCAGTATGTGACCCGTCCAGTTGAATAACTCGGCGGTCAACATTCCATCAGGCCTTCCGTCAATAAAATACAGTTCTAGTGAACGCCCTTTTGCTGATGTAGTCATATTATTTATTCATCCCTGGGAAGAAAATCTCGTAGCTTCCTGCATTGCTCCGTCAAAGAAAATTAGTGATGATCTTAAAAGCGAAAGTTTTTCGGGGCAATGCACCCTATTTCCTTTATCTGTTCCAAAATAAAGCACCAAAGCATCTTTTTGTAAAATATAGCTTTACAACCTAATATTCACCATAATGTTAAGGCGTTCTGCGCCTCGTAAGTCACGAAGGACTGATCTGATGCAAGAGTTTGCACCTGCCTTTCTGAAAAACACAAAAGAGAACATCAAGATTGTTACCCTGGCTACCCACATCCGCCGTCAACGCACGCATTTTCCCCTGATAATTTTGCTATTTATAGCAGCGATTATCATGAGCGTGTTGGTCCCGGCCAGTGTAATCAATGCACAAGCCGAGCGTAAGGATACTGCGTTTGGAGCGGTATGGAATAGAGATGATAGTCGCATCCTGTCATGGTGGCGGGAAGGCACAGCACGGGTGTGGGATGCCACCAGCGGTGAGGAGCTGGTAATACTAGACCATAACGGTGCGGGAGTACAGTCTGCAAAGTGGAACGAAGATGAAAAACTCATCCTGACATGGGCGTTTGACAGCACAGCGCGGGTGTGGGATGCCACCAGCGGTGCTGAGCTACTGACGCTAAGCGACGTGACTGGGGCGATATGGAACGAAAAAAATAGGCTCATCCTGACATGGTCAAATAACGACACAGCGCGGGTGTGGAATTACTTCACCGGTGCAGAGCTGCTCACTCTGCGCCATGAAGACGATGTGAGAGGGGGAGTGTGGAACAAGGATGAAAGCCGCATCCTGTCATGGTCGAGTGACGACACAGCGCGAGTATGGGATTCCAGTAGCGGCACGGAGCTACTCACTCTGCGCCATGAAGGCGATGTGAAGGGAGCAGTGTGGAACAAGGATGAGAGCCGCATCCTGTCATGGTCGAGTGACGGTACAGCACGGGTGTGGGATACTAGCAGCGGTGCAGAGCTGTTGAAGATGCAGCATGGAATCATGGCTAGGGCGGTGTGGAACAGGGATGAGAGCCGTATCCTGATGTGGTCGGACGGTGTAGCGGTTGTGCGGGATGCCCTCAGCGGTGAGCTACTACTAACGATGAATCATGGAACTATCAATAATATGCCTGGCGCAATATGGAACAGGGATGAGAGCCGCGTCCTGACATGGTCGGATGACGGCACAGCACGAGTGTGGGATGAGAACGCGATACTAGGCCCGCTGATGACGCTACAACATGAAAAAGGAGTGAATGGAGCTGTGTGGAACAGCAATGAAACTTTCATCCTGACATCGTCGAGTGACGGTACAGCGCGAGTGTGGGATGCCAGCAGCGGTGCAGAGGTATTGAGGCTGCAACATGAAGGCCTTGAAGATGCGTTTGTGAAAGGGGCGGTGTGGAGCAACGCTGAGAGCCAAATCCTGACATGGTCGGGTGATGGCACAGTGCGAGTGTGGGATATCGAGTCCGGTATGGCAACTTTGATTCTAGGGCCGTCTGGTGATGGGACGGCTGTTGCTTCTGCTCAAGATGGCGAAACCAGTGAACTTATTACCCAAACATTTCTGTTAGATGAACCTGGTAGATTGCACTGGGATATTAGAATTAGCCCAAATGACGAACAAATTCTAGCAATATCAGAAGGACCTAAGGTATGTGACCTTCTAGTTTGGGATATAGAAAATGGTCCGCCACCACTTGCTATAGGATTAAAGACTGCTTGTGGGATAGCTAGAATTAGTAACAACGGGGATCGTCTTTTAGCTTTCCTTCGAGATAGGGATGATGAATTCAAAATCATCAATATGAACTCAGGAGAAGAGCTTAGGAGTGGCGAAGCCGAGTGGGTAAGTATGAGTCCTACAGGGAAATATCTATACTTTGTGCCAAAGCAAAGGCCAACTGAAATCTGCCAGGGTACATTAATTGAAATAGATAGTTTGGCAATTGTGCGCTTTTTTGATCATCCCAGTTGCGTCGAGCGTGTCGCTGCCCCTCAATTTGTTGGATGGGTATCAAATGACCAAGGGCTGATAATTAAAGAGAATAATCATGTCTTGCAATATGATTTTGAAACTAAAAATACATTTGAGATTATAGGAGATTGGTGGTGGTGGAGTCCTAGTAGCAAATATGTGGTTGAAATCTCAAGGAATCAGACGATAGGAATACGAGACAGTTCCACCGGTGAGTATATTTTGCAGGCTGATGTATCTAATTTAACTAGTGATCCTTATGATATTGAAAAGCTAATTTCACCTGGAAGCATGTTATTTAACAAATCGGAAACAATGTTGGCCGCAATACTTGGAACGAAGGTAGTTGTCTGGAATATTGAAACCGGAGAACTGAAGACATTGTATTCTCAAGCGCTCGATACAGTTGAATTGCGCCAAGCCCCGTTAAGTAACCGCGCTTTATACGATATTTATTGGAGTGGTGACGGTCAAAAGTTGGCCTTGCTTCCCTGGACTAGCCTTAACATAAATGTTGAAGAGCAGGTTGCTCTTGATCCAATGGTTAGAGTTTGGGATGTAGGAAGCAGTGAGGAAATTCTGGCTATACCAGTGATCGAATTACTGCAAGAGGGTGAAACTACTATTAATTTTCATGGACTTTCGTGGAGTCCTGAAGGCGATCAATTGTTTGTTTTTGTTCAGGGCCTGATTCCCACTAATGACTCTTCAGACATGAGGATGCACGTTATTAACCTTTCAGGCCAAGAGGTTTTGATCCAACCTATTCCAGGGAGAATCGCTAATCCTAAGTCGCTTGATGCTTTTAATTGGCATGAGGATGGAAAACATTTAGGGATGCTTTTAGCTGAAAGAGATCCGGAGAGTGGCGATACTCAGTATATGTTTATATCTATGGATATGACGAGTGTGCTTGAATCTTAATTGCATAAGGTGACGCATGAGAAAAAGTGTTGAAAGTTACAATGTGAACGCTGGTGGTGTATGCGCAATATGGAAGGAAGAAGACGGCCTTTTTTCTTGGGAAGTAACCTATCCCGAAATACCGGGGCGTCCGCCAAAGACCAGTGAAAAACGATATGATACCCATCAGGAGGCAAGGGAGGCCGCTCCTCATGAGGTGGTAAAACCAACTACATTTGGTAGTGGGAATCTTAATAAATAGGGCAAATTTAGTGTAGAATTAGGCGTTTCCCTGGGATGATCGGGTAACAGCTTTTTTCTTCCCTGTGAGCTATTTTGCTTTAAATCCGTAGGAAATTCCTGTATATTGAAGATACAAATTGGCAATAGCCACAAACTGCCTCCTTACGGGGGCAGGATATTTTAGAGCATGGCTTTCAAAGCTCCTCTCACGCCCTCAAATTGATCTTTCGGTAGTTGCCCCATTTTTCTGGTTAAGCGTCTGCCTTCCAACAAACGCAATTGAGCCAGCATAACGCACTGCTCGCGCCCTTTGAATTGAGTGCAGTGATAATAGGGGTTTTGCTTGATCTTCGTGGTCAAGGGGACACCTAGAAAGATATGCCGATTAAATTTGCGAACGATCAGCACAGGGCGACTGAATAGCTCGCTTTTACCATCCGCTTCATACCCGATATTCAAACCGATACTGCACCACCATATTTCACGCTGCTGAAATGTCGGGGCCTGGCTCTGACTATGCAGATTACTTTTTAATAGATGCCAGTCAGTGAAATCTTTCTCCATGCAAAAGTTAATGCCACAAAATACTCACGCAGCATAGTGATTTTAGTAAGAAACCGCTCCGATAAACGGGGCGGTATCACTACCTAGTATTCCTTTGCTAGCATGATCGTTAAAACTCTAACTGTCTGTTTCGGATCGGCGGAGTCTTCGCTGCCGTGTTGCATATCCGGGGCCTAATAGTCAATCTTCCAAAAGATGCGCCTGCCATTGTGGCTGAATGCCCCAAAATCCCGCTCGTTAAAGGGGTCATTGTCTTTGCTGAAATTGTTAAACTTTTCCACTTTCTCCCGGATCGCGGATTGATCGGCCTGGGGCAGTGCAGAAATTCCGCATGTCTGCACCCATCTGCCTGCAAGCCCTGGGGTTGTGCGGCATAGGTCGTTAAGCACTGCAACACGGTTTTTAGGGGTAGTTTTCATTGTCTCTTTCCTTCGGGTTGGGGTTGAAACATTCAACCCCTGCCACTCTGGCGAAGAGCAGGGTAGCAAGGTCAAGGGGAGGGGGATCACCCGGCCTGCACGGAGCGCAAGCGGAGGAAGGTCGGGGACACCCCTTGACCGCGCGAGGGCAGCGCCCTTAGCCTTTCTGCTTATCAAAAAAGGGGTAATTGCCTCGGCAGCTCTGGCGGGTCGTCGGGAAATTCCCTGCTCTCCGACTTCCTGAATCTTGGCGCGATTTTATCCGGGTCGTTTTCCGGCTCAATATCCTGCGTCTTGCTGTCGGGAAATAGTCGCCCATGATGCTGATAGAAGGGCATGGCTGCTGCTGTCCAGGCGGCCTCAAATCGCTCTAAGCCCAAGGTGTTGGCTCGTTCCACAAAGGCAGGGATGCCTTTAAAGTTCAATTGCAGATAGCACATATGAAAACACAGGGGAAAAACATCGACGGCATGAACCAGCATATGAAGCTGCGGATTGTACCCCTGAGAGGCCAGCACATCGGCGGCGGCGAGGATCATGCCGCCTGCTCCGGCTGCGGGTTCTGCAATCGTAATAAACCCCTGTTTTTCGATCAGCGCCCCAGCGTCCTGGAGGAGCATTTCAGCCATCATCCGGGACACGCTCTGCGGGGTGAAAAACTGGCCGCCTCGTGCATCCAGAATTTCCAGAATACTTGCCACGCTGCCTAAAAAGTCCTGCCCGCCGTTGACCGCCTCCCATGTCATTGCCAGCAATTCAGGGTAGGCGCGAACGGTGTCTTTGTCCTGGTACGTGCCGACGATGTGCATATAGCGGGTTTCCAGCCTCTCGGCGCGTGCCGGGTCGGAAGTCAGCTTGGCATAGGCGCAATAGGCCAGCTCGCAAAAATCCCGGAATTTATCGTAAGTGGACTTAGAGCGGTCTAGCTCATGCAGTCGCTTGATAAATGCCTTTGTTTCTGGTGTTTCCTGTGCCACGCTTTCTTCAAGCGCGGAAACACTACCATGTCAAGCTAGAAGACACCTCGGTCATGCCATTGGCAGACAGAAAACCGCTCAATATTCTCGTGAATCACGGTCAATGGCAGTTTAAGGCTGTCGAGTATGATAGATGTTTTGAGTCACTATCTACGCTCACTTCTAAGGATACGAAGGCTTCCATAGGATAAAAGGATGCTAATAATGGTATATAAAAACAGAGCGGGGCCTCCTTGCCAACAATTGACTACATTACAATTAAGAATCACTCTAATAAAGTTAAAAACCATTAAAATGGACATTAATCCGAAATAGAGAAACCCCAGAGTAAAAAAGAGTCGGCGAAAAATACTAGCAATTAAAGCTATACCGATTAGACCAGGAAAATCTGAAGAGAAATTGATTGATGCTGGTTGCAAAATCAATATTCCTCCGATAATTAACACCATGATAATTAGAAAATATTTTGGTATTTGCCTAAAGGTGGGTCGAAAAAGAGCCGTACATCCATCTCCCCCTGTAAGGGTATAAGACTCTCCTTGTCTACCAGGCGCATTAGCATCGTTGATCATGCGCTTTTTTTCATCGTCGGGTGAATCATAATTAAATCCCATGTTTTTACCTTTCTACTTGAAACAGTGAATAAACGGGTAGCGATAGGTCTATTACTTATCGTCGGTTAAGAAAAACCAGTCAGGGAAGCTCTCAGAAATTACAAAAGTCGCATTGCCTGGTTATTTATCGTCCTCATCCGAAGGGTCTTCATCCGATGGTTCTTCATCCTCGGTTCTGCCTAGCATGGATGCAACCGTTCCAGCAAAACGCGTGGGTGTCGGATTGACGCGAGGATCGGCCTCTGGATCGTCGGCTGGATTGGCAACTTCGTTGCCTGCCATTGTCTCGCTCACGGTTTTAGCAGAATCGAAAGGGGATTTCTTTGGTAATACGGGCCAAATGGCCTTGACCACTGCAATTCCGGCTGCATTGCTTTTGGACTCGCCAAAAGCCGCTGCATTGTAATAAGTTCCTTCGATCTGGGCATCGATCAGGTCTAAGATGCGGCTGCGCTGGTGGAAATAAACCATCTGATTTTTCATAAACAGGGCAATAGATGAAACGATAATCCAGTTACCGAGATTTCTATCTATCCGTAATAAAATCCACCCTAGCACAAGGCAGAGAATGGGTTCATACCAGCGGTAAAGTGTCCAGTCATCATGGCCGATCACAGGCAAATTAAGCGCCGAAAGACGGGATGTGCCAAAACTGAAGCTATGCCAGGGGATGCGTCTTTGATAGCGTAACCATATCTTCAGTCGGTGTATGATGGCTAAGACAATATAGGCGATGAAAAAAATATAAAATAGATTTACCGGACCCGATGTCCGCCCAAAAGTCACAGTAGCAGAAAATGCTGACGACAACACAAATAGCGTAACCATCATGAAACCCGCCAGAAAAAGCCTCATGACACTTAAATAGCGCTCTCCGAAATCATATCTGATGAAAACTTCAACAGAAACACTAAGCCATCCAAAGACAATCAACAGGATATTGCTGATCGTTGTAACGGCCTGCATTGCCCCTGGCATAATAGCGTTGGCGATATAGGCGGTTTCCTGATTGCCGGGATCAATACCGCCTGAACTCCCTGTGTGATGCATCATCCCCCCTTAAATAGTCAAAAAAGCAGAGAATTATCCCTGCTCAAAAACTGAAGTCAGATAAGTGTCATTTGTAGCTTTCCAGATGCGCCCTCCCTGAAAAACAACGCCAGAAACCTGAAAGTCATTCTCAGGGCCTCCTTTGCGAAGGGTGGTAAATTCAGCGGGCAGAATTTTATATTGCACCACCTCCCCGCCTCCGCCAGTGTTGGATGGGCCTTGTCCGGCGTTACTGACGCTGTAGCTGGCTGCCGTCTGCCATTTCTGCCCGATGGTATCCGCTGCGTACTGATTCGTGGCGTGATCCCCGTTAGCATGAAAAATCTTGGTTTGCAGGTTGGCAAGAAAAGCATGGGCTTCGGACTGGCTGTTAGGGCCTCCCAGCACCGAATAATAATTGCTGATATTCTGCGTCATGTAGACGGTACAGGATCGTGCTGACCTGGCTACAGCCTGATATTGATAATCAAAGCTGCTCACGAAATTTTGCGCTTCATCTGCCCATAAGAACACGGGCAATGGGTCTGTTT
Organism: Saprospiraceae bacterium; assembly: GCA_022841505.1. GTDB lineage: Bacteria > Bacteroidota > Bacteroidia > Chitinophagales > Saprospiraceae > JABWAJ01. The sequence continues at coordinate 16,796 of JALHRK010000021.1, forward strand.
TGGGATTTCTGCGAAGGATTGCCCGCTGGAACATAAACTTAAAAATGCCCTGCGTGATCCGGCCTAACACCTGATATTCCTGGATTGGCAGGTCTAGGATAATCACCGCGCCGTCCTTATAGGTCATCTCTGGGACGATGTTGGTTTCCGTGCAAAACATCTCCCAGGCGATACCATGCAACAATTGATCGGCAACGCTGGTAAACGTAGCAATAATGCTGCTGCGGGTGCGGTCGCCAAGATTTGGGAATTCATGCAACCAGTAATCCTCTGCCATTTCAAAATCATTTAGTTCGCGGGGTGTTTTGGCGTTCTCGCTGGCTGTAAGCAGGCATTTAGCGCAATATGAGGTGTCCCACCATTTTGCATCCTCCCCGATCTGTTCAAGGCTATTAGGTGCATCCCTGACCAGTTTGACGATATCTTTTAGTGTCAGTGTCTTTTGACTCAGGGCTATGATCTCGATAGCATTTCGGACAAGCTGACGCATTGCTCTTTCCCAAAACTGCTCTTTGCCCGCAATGTCGTGCGTTCCCTCGGCTATCTCGCTAATCCGGGTGATAAGGTTGACAATAATTTCTGTCTGCCCTCCACCTCTGCCCGTTCGCTGAAGCTCGTATTCCAAAAAATTAAACCGCCAAAATTGATTATGCCGTTTGTCTTTGTCAGGCGAGAAAATAACAAGGCTGTCGCTGCGTCCGGTTTCCTTCGCGTATTGCTCCCAGAGTAATCGCTCTTCCGGCTTGGCACACATCACAAGGCCACCCATTCCCGCGCGTAAAAATGCCTTAGCTAAGGTCGCTCCGCTACCGCTGGTTTTCCCGCTGCCGGTGGCTCCCATGATACTGATACCCTGAGTCGCATCGTTGACTGTCCACGCATCTTTAGATGAAAAAAAGAGCAGCGGAGAATTAAGGTCAATACTATTGCCTGTGCTCATCTATCCACCATTCATAAATTGAAAGATGGTGCGAAATTCTAACACACTATGTTGTGATAAAATAAAAGTCATGTAATGACGCTAGCAGACCATTGGAGCTGAAAGCTCCGATGGGATGTTCCAACGTAGCCCTGGGGGCGGAGGTGGAAACGCCTCGCAGAGCGCCTAACATGTTGGAGAAAAAGCTGTCGTCAGACGGATTTTTTGCCGACATGTGTAAGTGCGCAATCCTAACGCTCGCTACGCTCACTGTGTCAGGGAGGCTAGAAACGCTGTGGTGAGGCAAGGCCACTATCATCTGCATACGGAACCCGTGTCGCGCATGAAGGGACACTCTTCGGTTGCCGCTGCTGCCTATCAATCCAAGCAAAGTCTTGCCCATAACCAGCAATTACAAGGCTCGGTCAGTCTCGACCATCGTAAGCAGCTCAACAAAGGGCATGTTACCGCTGGGCTTCGCGAAGAGCTGAACGCCGCTGGTATTCAACTCTCTGACAAGGCAACGGCTCAAAAAGATGGGCGGCGTGATTGGACAATCACCGATGAAAACAGCACCTACAAAATCCGCGAAGTGGAAAAAAAGGTGCTTAATGAAGCGACCGGGAAACGGGAAACGGTAGACCGCTATTTGGATGTCTATGCCAAACGTATCCATAACTATGCCACGCGGGAAGATGTCGCGGAAACATGGATACAAGCTCCCAATCATGCGCCCGAATGGATCAAAGCGGCAGCCGCAAAAGGGGATGCTGTCGAAAAGAAAGAAAGGGAAGCATTATGGAATGCGGTTGAGGAGGCGGACGTTGCGAGGGACGCCAGACCTGCCCGCAAAATTCAGGTAGCGCTTATTCGGGAACTGTCGCCAGAACAGAATATTGCGATACTCAGAGAGTATGTTTCCGAGCAATTTGTTGATCGCGGCCTGGTCGCAGATGTTGCCATCCATCAGAAAAAAGCCAGTGATAGCCGATTGAATCCCCATGCCCATATCCTGATCACGACGCGGGAAATCAACGCTCAAGGGGAGTTTGCCGAAACCAAAAATAATTACTGGAAAAGCGATCAGCGCGTAGTTGATTGGCGCAAAGCGTGGACAGAAAAAGTGAATAGCGCGCTGGAAGAAAATGGCAGTGATACCCGCATTGATGATCGCAGTTACAAAAAGCGGGGCGTCCAGATTATTCCGGGGGAGCACATGGGGGCTTCTGAATGGAATCGCGCCCAACGTGGCGATAAAACCAGCAAAGCGCAGCGTAATGAAGCTATTGAAGCCCAAAATGCCAAATGGGATCAATACTGGAGCGCCATGCAAAAGCGGGTGCGGGCTAGAAATCCCGATTATACCTCTGAAAATGTAGCGGAATATGAGAAGAAACAGGAACGCGAATTAAACAAAATCTATGAGCCGGATACAACCTCCCTTGAGGCGAACAGCAAAAAAATCGAAGCGGTAGAAAAGAAGGCTGAAGCTGAAAAGGAACACTATGCGGGACGGATAACCGTGCGGCGATGGGCGGGCCTGGGCAGTAAGACAACGCACACTTATTTGCCAGGAGTGGCAAGCCTGCCTCGCAAGCAGCGCATGGAATTCGCCAAAAGCACTCCCTATATGACCGTTGCAGAAGAACAACAAAGGCTGACGGAATATCATGAGCGAACCCTCGCTGGGTATCTTGGCAATAATCAATCAGGCGGAAAGCCGCAAGAAGCGATGGAGCATATTCAGCGCATGGCGAAAACTGTCCGGGAAAAAGCATCTGAAGTTAAACAGCAACTCACTGAGCAGTATTCGGGATGGGTAGCCCGTCTCAGGCAGGAAAGGAAAGAGCAGCGGCAAAGCAAAAAAGATCATGAACGGTGATACAATAAACTATCTGCCCCTTAAAGGTATTGAGGTAATTAAACCCAATGGCTCGAAAGCCGCCTCCCGATACTGAAAAAAAGCATCAACAAAATATCGCCCAACGCGCCCAGACTCCGGCTAATCCCGAACTTCAAGCAGCTATTAACGCCAGCAAAGGTCAACCAGTCAGGGGCGTCCCAAGCGTCTCGCGCCGTGAACTAGGCACGCTAACGCCTGGGCAGCAACCACGCGATAATCCAGGATTACAAGCGCAAATCAAAGCAGGCCCCCAATATACAGGTGGTAAAAATGTCTCACAAAAGGAGTTGAGTGAGCTATCCTCGTTTAGGGCTTTGAACGATTACTCAAATAACACCCAGAGTTCTCTGCCACGCCAACGCAGTGAAACACAAGCGGCGGCCAACCAAGCGAACACAGGCGTGAAAGACGCCTCTCGCTCTCAAAGTTCAGCTCCGCCCAACCCTTTCCGACCTCGTGATCAACAGCATCAGGAAAACATCGCCCAGCGATCACGTTCCAACCCTGAAATACAAGCGACCAGTACCGCTGCCCCTGCTCAGGCACAGGCGAATACAAAACATAGTGCAGAGATGGCGAGACATCAGCAACATACGGAAAAGCAGCGGTCTGATGTGAAAAATGATTTAGATCGTGACGGGCAGGGAAAATCGGGTCACAATACCGAAAAAAGCCTCAGCAAAGATAAGGGGCAATCAAAAGAAAAGTCACAGGATAAGGGCAAGGATAAAGACTATGAGCGGTAGCTTACGCGACCGATATTTAAAGCCAAAAGAAGACCCCCAGGAACCGCCGGAAGAAGAGCTGATAGATGAGGATGATGAACTACCAGACCCCCTCACCTACCAAGCATATGCCAAAGGAACACAGGGCGGTAGGCGGGGAGAAATGGGCCTAGTCCTCTATTATGAGGATGGCATAACCATTGAAGTGCTTTACTATACCTATCTGATGAGGGTAATCGCTACAGGTCAAGAATTTCTTGCCTTGATGTGTACTGATTCCGTCTATACTCTCACTGGGCAAAACCTCCACAAACTTCTGCCGTTGCTGCGGGAACACAGAATCCGCTTTCTCCAAGCTTTTCAGCCACAAAAACATGCTCCCCTGCCCGCTAATGATGACGAGCCAGTCATTGATTCGATTTCAATGTTGCTTACAGATGCCTGGTGGGAGCAATATCTGAGGCGAAATAGCGTGCGGGAAACCGACGAGACATAAATCCATACCGAGATATGCCAAAACGCATAATGACCTGGCTGGGCGATAAATCTTCCGGCAGCTTTCGTGACAGTTATGTGAAATTATCGGCTTTGCGAACACAGCTCTTGAGCCATTGCGCCTGTTTATGGTAAGTTACCTCATGCGCGATAATGTATTTCCCCTGTTTAAAAGGTGTAAAACTGCTGTTATCCCCCTTGCCAGCAAGAAACCCTATCAGGCATTCGCAACCAGCTCTCCCGATAGAGATCGGCCAGAAACATTCCTCTTGTTTGAGGGATTGAGCCGTGATCCCGACCTTCGGCTAATGCTGTCCTATATTTACCTCATGGATATTTCCTGCACTGCGGGTGAATACCTTTCACTGATGTATAGCAATGTGATTGTTACCCTGGAAGGCCGTAATTTATCCGCTCTCCTGGAACCACTTCAAAATTCACGCCTACGGACACTTCAATGCTATATACCTGAGCGCCATTTTGAACCCTCGACCACCGACGGCGGGGTGATAATCTATAACATCACTTCACTGAGTATCGACAACTGGTGGAAACAATATTTAGAGAATCAGGCAAAATGGGACGCCGAACAGTCATGAAAACACGGCGCAGGCTTGACGCCTGCGCCGTGACCGTATCAACTCGCTTGATCTTCGTAAGGTACGAGGATTAGCTCACAATCGCGCAGTTCAAAACTCGCGGGGATAATATCCCATAGGATGCGTTGATTGCCCTTCTTGGTTTCAAATGCCACGCCTATTTTGGCAGGGTAACTGCGTCGTCCATCCGAACGTAGTAATTTGACGGTATAGGTCGGCTTTTTCGTTTCGGCTGGTGCGTCGGTTTCTTCAGTCATTTGCTACTCCTTTTGTGATAGGCCAACACCCTGTCGGCCTGATAGCGAGTGTCGGCCACAACGAAAGCCGGATTTATCAACATCTTTTCGGGACACCGCTTGCGGCGGAAGATGATTGAAAAATCCCGGATGTTGTGGCTAACTCAAGCGATATGGCTGATGGGTTTGGTCTGGAAGATGGGTGTTGCTGGGCGAAAAACGGCGCTGGTGAAAAGAAAAATGAACACGTATCAGGCAAAGCGGCTACGTTTAAAGGACATTCTGGCGACCCTGGGGCATGAGCCAAATAAGGTACTCCAGGGGGAATTATGGTATCTAAGTCCCTTCCGGCAGGAAACAGAACCCTCGTTTAAGATCAACCTGGAGCGCAATGTCTGGTATGATTTCGGCCTGGGCGCGGGCGGCAATATTATCGATTTCGGCCTAAAGTATTTTCAGGTGTCTACCGTCGCTGCTGTCCTACATGAACTGGAAGCCCTGATAGGCGGGCAAAAAACGGTGCTGCCTCTTGCACCTGCTAAAAATGCACCAACTGAGCCTGAAGAATCATTTAAAGTGCAAAAAATTGCGCCGTTGCAAAATGTGGCGCTTCTCAAATACCTCGCCTCGCGCGGGATTGAAGCGGCACTTGCCCAAAGTTATGTGCAGGAAATCTACTATACCCGACAGAATAAGCGCTACTTCTCCCTCGCCTTCCCTAACGCCAGCGGCGGCTATGAGCTGCGCAATGCCTATTTTAAGGGTGTGCATGGTCACAAGGATGTCTCCCTCATCAATGGAGCCTCTACCGCTGGGGTGATGATATTTGAGGGCTTCATAGACTTTCTCTCTGCCTTAGCGTGGCATAAGGTCACTGCTCCCCCGTTATCAGTGATTGTCCTCAACTCCGTCGCCCTGCGCGATAAAGCACTTTCCACGATCCGGGATAAGGGCGTGCAATCGGTACATCTCTACCTTGACCATGATCCAGCCGGGCGCGAGTTGACAACCTTCCTTCAGCAGCAATTAGCCGCGATAGAAGTCGTCGATCAATCGGGCTTGTATCAGGGTTTTAAGGATGTGAATGCCTTCCTAGTCGGCCAGCGGCAATTGCAAAAACAGCTATAACCTCTTCTTAGGTGTTATAGCTGCCCACACCCTATAAAACCTTCTTTTTTCTTTTCACCAGCGCAATTTAATTTTTTATTTTTATAGCAAAACAAAATGTGTGAGCGTAGCGAACTCAGTTTATAGGCCACGCCATAGGCGTGGGGCGCAGCGACTCCGGCAAAGCCGGGGGAGCGGAGGGTAGGTCTATTGGCGCGTAGCGCCAAATGAAGTTATCCACAAGTATTCTTATGTGCCTTTGTGTGTTAAATATAGTGTTAAATAATGTGTTACGCTGTGGATAACCCGCCGTAAGACGCTGAAAAAATTGGTGTATTTTCAAGGTCTGGTTTCTAATCCCCCGATGAAAGGTTTCTAATTCCCAGATTTTGGTTTCTGATACCCCGAAACTTTGTTGAGGTTTCTAATACCCCGATACCTTACTTAAGGTTTCTAATACCCCAATACTTGACATTGGTTTCTAATACTCCGATACTGCCCACATGGTTTCTGATACCCCGAAAGAAAAAAAGCTCCTGCCTGATCGACATCCGCAGCACGATCTGTTCGTCTGCGACGTGGCTGACGCGGTGCTGAAAGACGATATGGCTTCAATGGAGCATCCTTTTTTCTCCCTATCCAAGAAACCGGAAATCAGCGTGCGCCGCTATGAGAATGGCAATAAGTGGATTGAGATCGTACCAAGTGTCCGGGGGCTGGCGACCATCTATGACAAGGATATTTTGATTTACTGCATTAGCCAGATGATTGCCAAGATGAATGAGGGCAAAGCCCCCTCCCCTTATGTCAGCATTGTGGCGAAAGACTTGCTGGTGTTTATCAACCGCACAACGGGCGGCAAGGATTACGATGCGCTCAAGGAGGCGCTAGATCGGCTGGCTGGCACGCGCATTCATACCAATGTTCGTACAGGGGGCGAAGAGGAATATGAAAACTTCGGGTTGATCGAATCCTTCAAGTTGCGACGTTCCGAGAAAACAGGCCGTATCCTAGAAATTGCGGTGAAGCTCTCCGATTGGGTCTTCCGCTCCATTGCTGCGAAAGAGGTTTTAACCCTGCACCGAGATTATTTTCGCCTGCGCAAGCCCATCGAGCGCCGGGTGTATGAAATTGCCCGCAAACACTGCGGCAAGCAGGATAGCTGGCGTATCTCGTTGGAAATGCTGAAAAATAAGTGTGGTTCACGCGCCCCAACAAAGGGCTTTCGCCATGACATTAAAGAACTTGCCAAAGGCGACCACCTCCCCGATTACACAATCCGCTTTGAGGAAGATATGGTCGTGTTCCATAATCGCACGACACTCAAGGAGATGGATTCGGCTGGTTTCATCTCCTACCCGGTATTAGATACCGAGACTTACCATGATGCTCGAACCATCGCTCCTGGCTATGATATTCACCTTCTGGAACAAGAGTGGAAAAATTGGTGGTATGAAAGCGGAAAGCCCCCTCTCTCCGATCCCGATAAGGCATTTCTCGGCTTTTGCAAACTACGATATACCCGCAATCCTCATCCATAATTGGAAAGTCGTCAACAAGTAGACAAGCATACTTGTCTACAATCCGAGAGATATACAAGTTGTCTTTCCTACACCTCTGCATGTTAACATGCTGGCACTTAAGGAATGGAGCCAGTTCAGGCAATGGGTTTAAGATGATGTTTCTCAAATAAGTCGTTGAGCGCTTCACCCAAAAGGTCTTGAACAGTGCTGTTCTGATCTAGTGCTAATTGCTTGAGTTGGCGGGATACAGCGGGATCGAAAAACCCACTGATAGGTTTTTTCCCTACGCGGCCAGGCTGTATGCTCTGAGTTGAATTACTGGGTTTCTCAGCGAGAGCGACTGGCAAAACAGGTTTTTTACTGGCCTCATGCAGCGCGGCGGTGAGACTTGGCTTTTTTCCCATCGTTTAATCCCATTTGTTGACAAACCCACACATATAAACGTCTCGCTTCAGCGGCAGCTTTGCCTTTGGGTTCATATTCCTGGGCGGCTTGACCTCCTGTCAAGGCGTGCATGAATGCAGCACGCTGGCGTAACTGCATCGGAGCAATAGCAATCCCATATCCTGCTACGGCAGTGGCCGCGTCCTCAGCCAAACTACCACGCGGCGGCACAGAATTCAGCACAACAGAAACGGGCTTGTTGGCAATCCGAGCAATATCAATCGTGTTACTGATGGCACGGAGATCAAGAATGGCTGGCCGACAAGGAATCAGAATCAGATCAGCAGCGCGGGCAGCGGCAAGGGAAGCGCTCTCGGAGTGGGGCGCGGTGTCGATGATCGCCAATTTTGCGCCGCCTTTTTTGGCAGCGTCCATCACACTCACAAGCCGGGAAGCCTGCGCGGAAACAACTGCCGGGGTTTCATCTTTGCGGCTGTCTTTCCAGCTTGTCGCACTGGCCTGGGGGTCTAAATCAATAATAACGGCGGCATGGTCATGCTGCTCGGCAGCAATGGCTAAATGGATCGCAAGAGTGGTTTTTCCTGCGCCGCCTTTCTGTGAGAGAATCGCTATCACTTTCATAGCATCTTATATACACGCCGAAGTGTTTACGAGTCTACAAGTTTCTTTGTCTTCTCTTCCACTTCCAGACTTATTAGCCAGTATGCTTGTCTACTTGATGACACATCTACTACTCTACTTCTAGGACAACCAGAATCACCCAATCCACGCCCTACGGGTGGATGAATAGGAGAGTCCTGATTCCGCCAGAATCGCTTTCAGCCTCGAAACCGGCTGTGTCTCGATCAGCTCAACCGCTTTCTCTTCCGGCAGGCGATAGAGCGCGATCAGCGCGGCGGGGAGGGCAGCTTTCATATGTCGATGGTACAGGGTGCGGCAGCTCGTGGAGCAAAACTTTGAGCGGCGGGTTTTGCCGAAAAACGTCCCTGTGCAATGCTCACATACCATAACCCGAAGCAGTATGGCTGGCCGAGTTTTCTTTGCCGTGCCGGATTGCTTTCTCTCCCGGTAGGCTGCCTGGCGGCACTTGTTGGAACAATACAACTGGTCAATTTTCCGGCCCTGAAATGCTTTTTTACAATGCCCGCATTTGTGCGCGAGTCGGTTCATGCTTCACGCTCCTGCTGTAACGCGGTTAATCTCGCCCCGCGTAACAACCCGTTCCGTAAACCCCTGCGAAAAATCGGGCGGTTTTGATGACCTGCCCGCTTGTATCCACTTATTCTACAACTACCTTTCCGGTATCGCTAGTGGTGGAAAGTAAACGGAACGTTCCTATCTATTTGCACTTAGTGCCACTGGCACTATAAGCCAGTGGAAAATGTTGGGAAATCAAAGCCCCTCTGACCTTCCGAACGCGTGCGCACGCGTTCCAGCACTTTCGATTTGCGGTATAATGGGGTCTATGAACGACACCAACACCTACACCACGAAAGACATTGCCACCATCTTCAAAGTCAGCACTCAGACCGCTAAAATCTGGGCGCGGGAATTTGCGGATTATCTCTCCCCCACTGCTCGCCCAGAATCCGGCAAGCGTCGGCTGTTTACTGATGACGATGTGAGAATCTTCGCCCTGGTGCGGGAATATACGCAAGGCGGCTTCACCTTTGTCGATGCGCATGTAGCACTGAAGGCTGGGCAACGCGGCAACGTGCCAAGCGTGCCAGATGACATTATCCCGACACCTCCGCCTCAGCTCCTCGTGGCACTGCGAACAGAGATCGCCGCTTTAAATCAGCGCCTTATTCAGGAGAAAGCTCGCGGGGATGAAGCAACCGGGCAGGTGAAACTACTTGAACGGCTACTCGACAAACTTCAGGAACAGAAGGATCAGCAGACACGCGGGCTTTACGAGGAGATAGGCCACCTCAAGGCGCAGCTTGATTCGCGTAGTGAGGAGTAGAGCGCCCTGAATCCTTTCGCTGCTCTACGGCCTGCTGAGACGGTTTACGAAGTAACCTACATTGGCCGCCACGTAGTAGCATCGCCGCAAAAGTCACATTCAAAGGGCGGCTCAAGCCCTGGCACTGACCATATTTGACCGCAATTACCGCATACAAAGGCAGCGGGCTTCCCTGTCACAACCTCCATACCTTTACCGAATCGCACCTTATAGAGGCGTTCGCCCGCTCGTCGCGCCCGCTCCTTCTGATGCTGCTGTCGGCGCTGCTCTCCCTTGCCAAGTGTTCCGGCTGGCTGGGCTACGCGCTCGTCCAGATCGGCATTTGTCATCACGATGGCCACATACTTTCCGCCTATCTTCGATACAAGGGAATGCTCCTTCAAACGTTTAAGGGCGCGGGATACTTGGTATTTGGATAGCTTTGTCTGCTGCTGGATTGCGGCGGGCTTCACCGGCTGCTCTTGCTCCCTCAAGCATCCATAGACCAGGTAAGCGGTTTTATGAAGCGCACCCCATTCCGCTGCATCGGGAAAGAGGGGAAGAGAATCTTGCGTAAGCGATACACTGACTCCACCACTGGTTAAATTAGTAGTGTATCGCTTACGCAATTTCTGAGTGGTTGCTCCTAGCCGGTAGAGATGGCCTCCGCTGTCTCGGTCTTTACCGCAGAAAATGAGATATTTGGCCGATTCCAGTCGTTTTAGAGCGGTGCTGGCGGTGTTGGGACGGATCCGCGCATATTCGGCAATTTCACGGGTTGCGGCGCGAAATATGCCAGTCTCTCCGGCGGTTTTGGCGCGTTTGCAACAGGCTAGGAATACGGCTCGATCAGTCTGCCCGGTGCGGCCTGCCCAAAGGTGTTCGTCTGCCCAAGCCTGCGCAATCTGCCATTGTGCGGGACGGTTTTCTCTCCTTGCGGTAGGCTTGGCAGGGCTGCGGGGTTTACTATAGGCGCTCTGGATCGTGTCGCGTGTTTCCCGCTCTGGCAGCCCGATTTTTCGGGCAATGGGGATTAGGAGGCGCTGCGCGTCGTACTGGTCGTAGTCATTGCCTGCCAGGTCGCAGGCGGCGGTAAACAGGCGGTTGTTGCGCTCGCCCTCGGATGCGCCGGTTAGAATAAACTCACGGGTTGCAGCTGATAGCTCGCCAAAGGGCTGCGGCTCGCGTGGGGAAGGGCGGTCTTGGGTGATGGTCAAGCCTAACCACTGCACCTGCTGGGCGCTCACTTCAGGCGGCGTGGCGGTTTCCAGCTCGTCCCATTCATAGGTGCGCTTTGTGTCCGGGTGTAGGGAAGGGGGGCAAAGCACATAGCAGCGGTTGCCGCGTATCTCCATGTCTCTGCGTGTGCCTGGCGGGATATTTTTCACCTGGCCGTCAAGGCAGCGCAGATAGAGGTGGCCGCCGTCTTGCTTGCCCCGGCTTAGAACGGAGTAGATCGGGACGCCTGCACCGCGTAGCAGTTTCTTTTGAGCATTGAAAACGGAATTGGTTTCACAGTCGATCACGAACAGATTGCCGCTGGTGCGGCCAGTCATGATCGCGATATTGCAATTACCGCGAAACAAAGGTGTGATGTCCTCTGGATTCAGCCTGGTATATTGCAGCATTTGCCAGGGATAGCCGCCTTTTTTGCCATAGGGCAGGGGGAAAACATTTAAACCAAGCATATGCAGTCGCATGGCGGTTTCCTGGATTGGGGAAATATCCGCAATCGGGACATGAAAAAGCTGCTGGGCTAAATCATCAATTTTGGGTGCGCGTTGCCGCCGCCGCTCGCTCACGGCTAATAAGCCTTTCTTTTAACGCACGAGCTGGGACGGCAGATTAAGCCTCAAAGACTTGTTTTGTCGTGAATGCGATGTAGAATTGATTCAGACAAAGGGGGTTCATCATGCCCCACTATAACCGCCCGCTCGTGTGGGTATATAGGCGCAAGCACCCGCGAAGTTTCTCAGGCTTATGGCGGGTGTTTGTACGTTTGGTAAAAATGGGTTTCCCCAACACCCCGAACTATACCGCGCACTATGTAGTGCTGCAAAAATTAGAGATATATCTTGTTGATATAAAGCGGATAGAAGGTTTTTAGCTATTTTTCATTGAAAAAGCTACAATTTACATTGATATTACAAATGCGTTTGCTTTGTGCTAGAAAGCGTTCAAATTGCCGAATCTCACCTTTAAGGGAAAGAGTTTCGTTGAAAATCATCATCTTTCGATACCCTATCACCAGCTTATACCTAACGAGGAAGCAAGCCTGACTGATAAGGTTAGTTTGAATGACAATTTAATCATTCATGGTGACAATCTTATTGCGCTCAAAGCGCTGATGCCGAGTTATCAAGGGCGTGTAAAGTGCATCTACATTGATCCTCCATATAACACAGGGAATGAAAGCTGGCGTTATAACGACAACGTAAATAGTTCCATGATGCAAGAGTGGCTAAAGCTAAATCGACCTGTTGATAAAGAGGATTTAACGAGGCACGACAAATGGCTTTGTATGATGATGCCTCGCCTTAATTTGCTTAAAGATTTTCTTCGCGACGATGGGGTAATTTTTATCAGTATTGATGATAATGAGGCTCATCATTTGCGAATGCTCATGGATGAGATTTTCGGTTCTGCAAATTTCATTGCGCAACTTGTATGGGAAAAGGGCAGAAAGAATGATGCAAAACTTTTCTCCGTAGGTCATGAATACATGCTGGTCTATGCTAAATCTTTAGCTCGACTCAAAGAATTGAAAACCATTTGGAGAGAAACGAAACCTGGCGCAAAAGAAATTTGGGAAGAATACCTTCTTTTGCGTGAAAAACATGGTGCTAATAACCAGAAAGTACAAGCAGCGCTAAAAGAATGGTTTTCTAATCTAAATGATAAGCACCCTTCAAAACGTCTAAGTCGCTATTGGCGCGTTGACAAATATGGCCCTTGGCGAGATCGTGATATTTCCTGGCCGGGAGGGGGAGGGCCTCGCTACGATGTGATGCACCCTGGTACTAAACAACCTTGTGCAGTACCGGAAAGAGGTTGGGGGTTTGCAACGCCAGAAGCCATGAAAAAACAAATAGATTTGGGGTTGGTGGTCTTTAGAAAGGATCATACTAAACCGCCTTTTCGCAAGGCTCATTTACGCCCTATCTCCGAGGAGCTTCTTGAAGATGACGAAGCTGAAATTGATGATGAATCAAATGTAGATGGAGAAATTGGTACACAGGTGATGTCGAGCGTCATCTATAAACAAGCGCAAGTAGCCGTGAAATATCTTCGCAATCTTATGGGCGGTAAAGTTTTCAATAATCCGAAAGATCATGAGATTATCGCCAAAATCATAGATTATGTAACGCTACCTCATAATCATGATATAGTGCTTGATTCATTTGCAGGTTCAGGCACGACAGGCCATGCAGTTTTGCAACTTAATAAAGATGACGGCGGAAATAGACAGCTTATCCTGATAGAAACGGAAGACTACGCTACTACCGTCACCGCAGAACGGCTAAAAAGGGTAATTAATGGTGTTCCAGAAGCCACAGACGAATCATTACAAAAGGGCATAAAAGGCTCTTTTAGTTTCTTCGAGTTGGGCAACCCCATAAATATAGATGCTGTATTATCAGGTGCTGGGCTGCCTTCCTATGAAGAACTTGCACGGTATCTCTTTTATACAGCCACAGGCGAGGAATTTGACCCGGATAGCGTTCTGGAAAAAGAAAACTATATCGGTGAAAGCACACTGTTTCACGTCTACTTGTTTTATAAACCCGATCTTGAGTATTTACAGAATACCTCGCTCAACCTGGATTTGATACGCAAACTCCCTGATAATCAGGAAAAACCGCGCCTTATCTTTGCGCCTACCCGTTTTGTCGATAACGAATACCTGGAAAGACATAACATCCGTTTCGTGCAACTACCATTCGAGATTTATAGGTTTCCATCCAACTAATCATGGAAATAAAAGACTATCAACAGAGAGTGCTAAATCAAATAGAAGCGTACCTCCAAGCATTGGATAGGGAGGGTGAAAAGAAAAGGAAGCTCATCGAAGCTAAGATTGATATTGAGCATGATGCTCCGGCTGCCGCGTGGAGAGCGCTGAATTTTCGCAAAGATTACAAAACATGGAAAAATGGACTGGGGGAAGATACGCCATCCGTATGTCTCAAAGTTCCTACAGGCGGCGGGAAAACATACTTAGCTGCTCGTTCCATAGGGCTTATCAATCTTAATTACCGTAAAGAGCGTACTGGATTTGTACTTTGGATCATGCCAAGCAACCAAATTTATAAGCAAACTCTGGCGGCGATGCGAAATCGGGAACACTTCTATCGACAGGTTTTAGACCAGATCAGCGGCGGAAAAACTTTAATTCTTGAGAAAACAGATCGGTTTAACCGTCAACAAGCGAATGAACATTTAATTGTGATGCTGCTGATGCTGCCCTCTGCAAATCGCATGGACAAAGAAACCCTCAAAGTCTTTCAGGATAGTGCTGGTTTCGAGAGTTTCTTTCCGCCAGAAGATGCTTCTCCCGCGCACGCTGAGATGCTGTCACAATTCCCAAATTTAGACCATTTTGGGAGCGTAAAGCAGTTTACAGGGGTGGCAATTAAAACCAGCCTGGGCAATACACTCCGTATTCTCAAACCCCTTATCATCCTGGATGAAGGGCATAAATCCTACAGTGCTGGCGCTCGAAAAACCATCCAGACCTTTAATCCCTGCTTTGTGTTGGAATTATCGGCAACACCAAAAAAAGAAAGCAATATTCTCGTTGAAGTCACTGGACAAGAGTTAAACCGGGAAGAAATGATAAAGCTCGACCTCAACATCATGAGCAAAGCCAGCCCTGACTGGCGGGATACGCTTTTAACAGGATTCGAGCAGATTCAGAAGCTGGACAGCCAGGCAACGGAATACAGAAATGAAAGTGGGCGGTATATTCGCCCAATTTGCCTTATCCAGGTGGAACGAACAGGTAAAAAGCAAGATACAGGCCAATTTATCCATGCCAATGATGCGATGCACTACCTCATTGAAAAATGCGGGGTAAACCCTGGTCAGATCGCTATCAAGAGTGCAGAAAATGATGGCCTGGAAGATATTGATCTCTTAAGTCCAGAGAGCCGAATTCAGTACATCATCACTAAAAGTGCTTTACAGGAAGGTTGGGATTGCCCGTTCGCTTATGTCTTGGTGATATTAACCAAAGCGACTTCAAAAACGGCGCTCACTCAATTGGTTGGGCGTATATTACGTCAGCCTGACGCCAAGAAAACTGGCATGAAATCCCTGGATGAAAGTTATGTGTATTGCTATCAGCGGAATACACGCGAGGTTCTCAGCGCAATCGAGCAAGGTTTTGAGAAAGAGGGTCTAGGCGATTTAAGAGGTCACATACGACAGGCGGAAAATGAAGTTGCTCAAACCGTTGATGTGCGCTACCGCGAACGTTTCCGCAAATTTGAGGGCAAAATTTACCTCCCGCGATTTGTGGTGCAGGAAGCAGAAGGATTTCGTTCCCTCAGCTATGAGATGGATATTTTGCGGTATATCGACTGGAACGCTATCGACATACCAGCGAATCTCAATGTTACTTTGGGCGTATTATCGGATGAGGATCGGCAAACTAAGGTTGGGCTAAGTGATAATCCTTATAAATTGATAGAGGAACATCATGTCGAAACACACGATGTAGTGCTGGATATTGATTTCATTTTTGTGACTCGGCAGCTCTCCGATATTGTGCCAAATGCCTGGATTGCCTACAAAATCGCCAAAGACACATTCAATCTTTTTCTGGCAAAGCACCCGGAAGCCCAAGTTTCCGCCAACATCGCGCTTATCATTGGTCAACTCAGACAGTTGCTTATTACCGAAAGAGATAGACTGGCGCACAGGGAATTCAGAAAACGCATCGAAAATAAACAGATTTTCTTCTTTTTGGAGGCAACAACCGATTTTGCGCTACCCTCAACCGTGCGTGTAAAAGCCAACGGCTCTAAGCTTGTTCAGGATAATAATGATCCTATTCAGCTATCCCTGTTTGAATACGAACAGGAGGACGCCTTCAACAATACGGAGAAAGCGGTAGCTATTTACTTAGATAAGCAAGCAAATTTGCTATGGTGGTATCGTAACCTCGTTGGAAAGCAATCCTATAAAATTCAAGGCTGGCAACCTCCACCGATTTACGCGGATTTTCTGGCCGCTAAAAAAGATGATAGCAATGCAATGGATTACAGCAAGGTCTTTGTACTTGAAACTAAAGGGCTGCATCTCAAAGGCAATCCAGACACGGAATACAAGAGAAATATCTTTGATCTTTGCACTGAGCTTGGAAAATCAACTGATTGGGCGTCTCTCGGTGAAGATTTCGGTAAAAAAGAGGTAGAATTTCAGATTGTCTATGAAGACGAGTGGCAAACGAAGATTAACGAGCTGTTCATAGACTAGGCATTTCCTGTCCATGTTGCCGGGCCGCTTCTTGCTCATGGTCAAGATAATGGGCCAGGGCAATCCCCAAAATTGACCAGTAGGACGCCTGCAACGCCTCGCTGATGCTCTCAGTAAGGGAGGTTAGCTCGTCCTCCGCTAGCCTTGAAATTCCCTCGGCCAGATACGGCAGGTGCTTTCGGATATGCTCTCGCTCCATCCACAAGCCTGGCACAACATCTTGGGTTTTGAGGTGAGGCTGCCGGGTGCGAACATGGCGTTGCTCACGCCGCAGTCGGGCGCGGAATCCTTCCTCTGCTATAGGTGCTTCTCGGATTATCGGCTGCGAGTGGATAGGCGTGAAGTCTGCGCTGCTGGTATCTACTATGACGCCCGGAACCTGCGCCGCCGCTTCGTGCTCCCGCTTGCCCTGAAATTCGCCGATCTGCATCGCAGCGCTGATCTCAGCGCTCGTTAATCCCGCACCCTGGGCGGCGAGTATGGCTTCTGGCAACTGGGCGTAGAATCGCCCGCGATAGGTTTCATCGACCCAAAGCGTCACGGCCTGTTCGTGGGCAAGATTGACCAACGCATGATAGCACGATAATTTCGTAGCTTTTTCGCTGACAGCAGGGGGTAGGGGCGGCGGGACATTTTCGTGATCCGGCTCTGGTTGCTCCGGCGTATCCTTATTCTCTGGTAGTGCTTCGCTGGCAAACATGGGCGTGGTCAGCGCTTCGGCTGCCCGCCGCTGATCGCGCTCAATCTCTTCCGGCGTGCGCACATCTTCGAAGATCAGCTCAAGGGTCGGCGCTGCCGCTGCTGCAAGCCAGGGACGTGCCTGCTGCCCAAAGACAAACGTCTCGTTGATCGAGAACATTGTGGTTTGCTCCGGGCGACTGCGGGGCGTGCGCTTGGTTTCCCATGCGCCAGTAAACATATTTGCTTGTTGAAGGGACTCTGCTGACATTCTGCAACGTAGCAACACCCCCTACATGGCGTCAACCAAAAGTCAAATAGGCAATCAGGTATGAGTAGAAATCAGCCGCAATAGTAGAGCAGTATTTTAGGTATTGTCTGCCTCGATTTCATCTTTTAGCGCACTGCACCCGTGAAGTTTCTCAGGCTTTTGGCGGGTGTTTGTCATTCTGACAGAAATTACTCTGCTTCACACATTAAGAACTACATCGCGCATGAGGCTGTGCTGCAAAAATTAGGCAGTATGCACTCCGGTTTGAGTCTTGCTTCTTTGTCGCAGTCTTTAGGGAGATATTTTTAAGGTTATAATGCAATAACATATGTTGGGGTAAGGGAGAATTTGATGATCGCACTGGACATCTGGCGCGTAAATCTGAAATCTCATTTAGTCGAATTTGCATCCCTAGCCGACCAAGACCATAGCATTGACCTGATCTATGGGATTACGGCAGCAGCAGTGCTGTGGGATGTTCGTCAAGCGCCCTTCGAGGATACTCAGAAAGAAGCCCTCATGACCTCATGTGGTGATGCAAAGCATTTGCCACACCTAATTCGAGCGTTGGGTGGATGGGATGCGTTTACGCCCATTGAGGCTGCCCGCAACTTGAGCAAACGCCAACGTGAGAGCAACGACCTGCACGAGGCCCTGACGGCTGTATTGGGCTACTTCATTCAAGACCTGTTCGCGGAAAAGATGGTGCAGCAGAACATCACCATCGCCGGGAATATTTCTGGCGGGAATATTGTCATCGGCGGCTATCAGATCGTCGCGGGCGATCTCATTAGCCAATACATACGACAGAATGTTACGACCTGTCCGACGGCTCCTAATCCTCCAGCCCATTTTACGGGGCGCGAACAAGAGCTGAAAGCTTTACGCCAGGAACTTTCCGGCGATAATGTGGTGGCAATTACGGCCGTGCGAGCAATGGGCGGCATGGGTAAGACGACGTTAGCCCAGGCCCTGTGCCATCTGCCAGATAAATCCTTTGATGCGGTATTGTGGGCGAACATTGGTGAAAATCCGCAGGTGACTTCGATTCTATTGGAGTGGGCGCACTACGCGGTAGATGATTACGCGCTAAAGCCTGACGCGAAACCGGAAGAAATCGCTGGATGGGTGCGCGGGCAGCTCACCCAGATCATGAATAAGTCGGATGGCTGCGGCCAGCGTTGGCTGGTGGTTTTCGATGATGTATGGAACAAGCAGGTCTGTTATGACACGTTAGCCCTGCTCCAGACCGCATTGCCGCCGGGCACGAAAACCCTCATTACGACACGCCAGGTCGATACGGCCACCTATCTACGGGCGCGCTCCATCGAACTCTATGAGTTGTCAAATGATGATGCACTAACACTCCTCCAAAAACTGCAAGACAATCGCCATCTAACGAACGATCACCTCCATCGCGTGGTGGCACTGATTAAAGGGCATCCCCTCACATTGGAGATCGCTATCGCTAGGCTGAATAATGCTGAAGACTCTGCCGACATCGATGCTATCCTGGACGATTACCAGCGAGGAATCCGCGATGGCAGCCCTTTTGACGCCCTTGATTTGGGCGTTGAAACACCTCGAATTCTAAATGTGGTGTTCGGACGCAGTTACAACGCATTACCCGAAGCGGATCAGGGTCATTTCCGGACATTAGGGATTCTGGCAGCCAGCACAACCTGGGAGCGCCCCCTGGCGGCTGCACTATGGGAAATGAATGATACGAACGCGCTCACGCAGGCGCACAAGACCCTGCGCTTGGCAGCTCTCACACAGCAGTACGAAAAAGCGGAAAGCAAGTCAGGTGGCTGGTATCGCCAGCACCCACTGCTGCGAGCTTATGCTCGCGCGCTGCTCATCGCCGCTGGCGAGGATGGCGTGGCCTTCAACCGCTACGCTGACTTCGTGATCGCACAGGCGGCGCGGTTTAATGAACTACCGCTGGAGCAATGGGCTGTGCTGGACCCCCTGCTACCGCATATACAGGAGGTGGGGGATACGCTAGTCCACCAATGGGAGGCGGCTATCCCATCTGACGAGTCTTTGAGAGTGCGAGCGGGAGCCTTCGCCGACACTATCGGCAACTATATTCATAACCGTCCGCAGATAATCGAGACACCGCAGGGCCAACAACGGCTGGGCTTACGCTGGCTGGAGATGGGACTAGCGGTGGCGCGTGAAACGGATGATCCAGCCCGTCAGGCTCTGTTTCTCAACAACATCGGCTTGGCGTGGTCGGACTTGGGCGAAGTGCGTCAGGCGCTGGACTTCTACCAGCAGGCGCTGCCCTTGAGACGGGCGATCGCCGACCGGGGCGGCGAAGCCACCACCCTCAACAACATCGGCAATGCCTGGTCGGACTTGGGCGAGGTGCGTCAGGCGCTGGACTTCTACCAGCAGGCACTCCCTCTCTTCCAGGCGGTCGGCAACCGGCGCGGCGAAGCCACCACCCTCAACAACATCGGCAGTGCCTGGTCAGCGTTAGGCGAGGTGCGTCAGGCGCTGGACTTCTACCAGCAGGCGCTGCCGCTCTTCCAGGCGGTCGCCGACCGGGGCGGCGAAGCCACCACCCTCAACAACATCGGCAGTGCCTGGTCAGCGTTAGGCGAGGTGCGTCAGGCGCTGGACTTCTACCAGCAGGCGCTGCCCTTGA
>JALHRK010000022.1 GCA_022841505.1 Saprospiraceae bacterium
TTGCCCGCTTCGGCTTCGCTGACCGGAACCGAAGCGCAGGAAGTTACTTTGACCATAACAGACGCACAGGGTCGCGTGGTGAAATTGTTCCGGGGGAACTACGGCCCAGGCCGTCATACTCAGGAACTGGAAGCGAAAGACTTGCCGGCAGGGGTGTTGTTCTACACCCTGAGGGTTGGTAATTTCTCTGCCACACGCGGCATGATTGTACAAGAATAAATTGTGGAGCAAAACTTGTAGTTTCGGAGCCGGGGCCTTTTGCCCTGGCTCTTTTTAGAACTTTACAAACTCGCTTTCACAAGTACAAAGAAGTTCATATGCAATAATGGCAAACATATTGCATGTTTGTTTTTGTAGGGTCGGGGAGATGTTCCCGACCTTTTTTTATCTTTTTAATCCAGTGGTTGCGTTCGTTTCGACTCGGTTTCAATTAACGGTGGCTGAGCGAAGTCTAAAACCCGAATACCGGTATGGCATACCCCCTTCGACAGCATTTCGACTGCGCTCAATTACCAGATACCAAATTATTGACAAACACTAAATAGAGAGCGCCGTCCCGGTTTTCCAGGACGGCGCTCTCTATTTTAAATTGAGTCAATGCCCGCTACCCGCCACCATCCTTTTTTTCGGTATCTTTTTTCTTCTTAAACGGGTTAAATTTTTCCAGCTCGTCTTTAATCTTATCCTTGCTTTCCTTGCCTGCGCCTTCCAGTACATCGTCCACTTTTTTGCGCGCTGTGGAGTCAAGCACCGTACCGGCTTTTTCGCCAATTTTTTCTTTCACAACTTCGGTAGCTTTATCTTTTGCTTCGTCCACTTTTTTGTTGATGACCGCCCGCGCAGTATCGGCTGCCTGGTTGATTTTTTCATTCACCATGGCTTTCCCTTTTTCGAGTTCAGCTTCTGCTTTTTGGCGCAATTCTTCTTTCTGCTTGTCAAATTCTGCTTTGACTTGACCCTCTGCGGTTTCGCCCAATGTTGCTTCGCCATCTGCGCCAAGCAGCTGAAGCTTAACTTTAGGGTCGGTGATGGAGCCGGTCAGGTTGACCAACACATTAACGAACTCGCTTTGTTTCAAATTTACACCGTATTTCGCCGCTTCTTTCTGCAGGGCATTCAGGCCGCTTGAAGCTGCGGCGCCAACTGCGTTTTGCTCCAGCAACTTGCGGGGTACTTTAGCTTTGATTTTATAATCCATACTTTGCGTCAGGCTATGCGTGCCGCCAATTTTCATAGCAATCCCCTGCACGGCATAGTCGAATTCCTTAAGTTCCACCGCGCCATTTTTTACCTCAAACCAGTTTTTAGAGTTGGTCAGCTTCAGGTTGTCTTTCAGCTCCTTGACGTTGAGTGAATTGCCGATGGCCTGAAGTGGTTTAAAACCTTTGATGACCCCGTCAAGGGTTTGCAGAAATCCCTGA
The DNA here is from genome assembly GCA_022841505.1 of Saprospiraceae bacterium. Taxonomy (GTDB): domain Bacteria; phylum Bacteroidota; class Bacteroidia; order Chitinophagales; family Saprospiraceae; genus JABWAJ01. The sequence goes on from JALHRK010000022.1 coordinate 1,422, forward strand.
GCGGTCAGGGAGGACAGGTCGGGCATCATGTCTTTGCCCAAACGCCCTTCCATGATGAGGCTGGTATTGAACAATCCTTCAATGAATTTGCCAATCGGCGCCAGTTTCTGGAAGGTATTGAACGTTGCAAAACTCTTCTGGAAATCCATTTTTTGCAAGTCGAACTTGAAATTAAAAGCCGGGTTCTCTACGTTTTTCGAGTCGTACCCGCCCGCAACCGCCATCGTTCCGCCAAGGGTTCGGGTGGTGGCGTCTTCGAGCACGACGGCTTCATTTTCAACAACAAGTTTGCCTTTCAGGTCTTCCAGCACCATATTGGTGTAGAGGAGCCGGTCCACATCGGCCTGGATGTTCATGGCAATATTGGCAGGCACCCGAATCGGTTCCAGGTTTTCGGTTGTGGCTGGCGGCGAAGTGCTTCCGGTTGTGGCAGCAGCAGCGGCGGCGTCCGTTGTCATGAACTGATTGAGATCGAGCAGTTTGGAGCGAAGCTGAATGTCGCCGCCCAAAGTTCCGTCGTCGAACAGGTAATCATAGGCATCCGTAATGACCCCGCTTGCTGTAATATCGCTTTTCCCGACCTGAGCGCCGATGGTTTCTACCTGCAGGCGGTTAGGCTTGGCGTTGCCTTTCAACACCGCGTTGAGCACGCGGTAATCGGCGTATACGATTTCGTTCATTTTTGCATCCATCGTAAAGTCGAAGCGGTCGAAGGGGCGTTCGCCGGGGGCAGCTGTTTCGCCAGCTACAGGGGTCACGGGTTGTTGCGGGGTTGCACCGGCCGGGGCAGGCGTTTCTTCCGTCAGCCATTCGTTGGCGTCAAAGTAGTTGGAACGCACTTTCAGCGTCCCGGTCATGGTTTTTTTCGGAGAAAAATAAGCGAGAATATTGTCAATGGCGCCACTGGCCTGGATATCACTTTTGCCCAATTTGGCATCAAAGCGGTTGAGCTGAACATTGCGCGGTGTGAAATCCATTTGCGCATCGCGGATGTTGACTGCGGGCATGTCAGGTGTGCGGTAGATCAGGTCTTTCAACGCCAGTTGGCCGTTCATATTCACCCGATCGTACTCCTGGTTTTCAATAAAAGACAAGCGGGTTTTAGCCGAAATATCAGCAGAAATAATCCCTCTGATCTGATCAATACCCTGCATAGGAAAGGCTTGCGCCAGTTCGCCCAGGTTGATGACGCCTTTGGCAACGGCGTCAACATCCGGGTCGGAGATGGGGGTTTTGAGCAGGAATTTTCCTTCAAAAGGGTTGCTGCCCACTTTCATGGCAAAACGAGAGATGTTGACGACCATGTTGTCAAAATTGCTGTTCGGGCTGTTGACGTCTACTTTCGTCTGAATATTGGCAATGCCCAGAGGCAGGTCGGGATATTTTACGTCGCCGTTTTCTACCACCATTTGCACCCGGAAAGCCGGGTATTGTTCTTTTTCCCCGTTGTAAACGCCTTTCACTTCCCCATCCAGATCAAATTGACCGTTCACTTTCACGTTTTCGTAACCGGCAATGTAGGCACTGGGGATGAGGGAAAACAAGCTCTTGAAATCGTTTTGCGGGCTGTTGAACTTCAGATCCATCGCAATGTCGTCGCCTTCGGGCGGCATTTGTACAAAACCAGCTGCGTTCAATTGCAATTCATTGATACGCAGTATATTGTCTTTCAGAGTGTATTTGCTGTTTTTTTGATCAATATTGAAGGTCGCTTCAAGGTTCGCTTTTGCCTTATTGAGCAAATTGATGCCTCCCTGAGCAACCGTCAGCGCTTCGATGGCTGTTTTGGTTCTTAAATCAAAGACATCAATGGTAAAATTGCCCTCGCCGCTGTGGTTCAGGTTTTTGATTTCAAGGAAAATATCCCCGCTTTTATCGTCGTAGAGGATATTGCCGCCTGCAATGCTGTATTCGCGCAGGTTGATTTGCATCCCGCTATAATCCACCGACTCAGCAGGTGTTTCAGGGGCGTCAGAAGGCTTTACAATGTCATAATTGGCAACGCCGTCTTTCAGGACGAAGACGTTGATTTCCGGCTTTTCCAAATGCACCGATTTGATTTCTACGGGGCCGCTGCCGCTTAGCACCGACATCAGGTCGAGCGTAAATTCAGCAGATTGGCCGCCCACTAAGCGAACACCTTCGAATGCATCAATCCCCGTGACGGAAAAATTCTGCATTTGAAAACTCAGGTTGGGAAAACTTCTGAACAACGACAGGCTCACATCCTGGAAATCTACTTTGGCATTGAGCGTAGCGTTGATTTCTTGTTTGGCGAAAGCCAGTAACTTACCTTTGAACAGAAAAGGAATGGAGAAGGCCGCTGCGACGAGCAGCACCAACAACACACCTGCAATGATGAGAATGCGCTTTATAACTTTCATAAACCGGTATTTTAATTTGAAAATTTGAAAATTTGATGATTTGAAGATTACCCAATCATCAAATTTTCAAATTGTCCTTGCAAATCTATCGAATTCCGGGTAATAGATATTGCTCTTCGGAGCATTGCTTATGTGAATATTAACCATATACATCCATTAAGCCGGAAAATCCATACTTTTGATGCTTTGATTATGAAAAATACACAAAGCAGTCCGATAAAAATAACTACCCGCTATGCAGACTGAAGTACAAGCCTTTGAGTTGGTTGAAACCCAAAAGGCATTAGAAGACTTTTACCGCGATAACGAACAGGCCCAATGGATGGCCTTCGATACGGAATTTGTGGGCGAAAAACGGTTCGTAACAAGACTTTGTTTAGTTCAGGCTGCGACCGAAAACGGGAATTACCTGATTGATCCCATTGCAATACCAGACCTTTCTCCATTTTTGAACCTGGTTCAAAACCCGGATTGCATCAAAATTACCCATGCGGGCGATAATGATTACCGGTTGCTTTATACTTTGTATGGCATCACACCCCGCAATGTTTTTGACACCCAGATTGCTGCCGGTTTTGCCGGGTACAAACACCCGGTTGCTTTTCGCAAATTGGTCGAACAGGAACTGGGGCGTTCGCTCGATAAAGGCTATGCCGTCACCGACTGGGAATCGCGGCCTTTTCACAAAAAGCAACTGGCGTATGCCCTTGATGATGTGTTGCCTTTGTATCCGATTTGGCAAAGGCTGCAGGACCGCCTGCGCAAACGGGATCGCTTCCACTGGCTGGAAGAGGAATGCCTGCAATTGGAAAACGCTGCTTCCTACATCAAGGACCACGAGCAGGAACTCATCAACAGCAATTTGATGAAATCATTGCGCCCGAAAGAACGACTGTTTTTTCTGAGGCTGATGACCTGGCGTCGGGATTTGGCTGAAAAAAAGAACTATTCTAAAGAAATGATCTTGCCTGAGCGCTACTTAGCGGTGCTTGCACGCGGCATCGCTTCCGGAAAAGAAGCATTGCTGCACAACCGCCGGGTGCCGGATAAAATGATCGAACAACACGGATCGCTTTTCGAGTCTTTTTACCGCCAGGAAGCGACAGAAGCCGAACGCGCCCTGCTTGCTCAGGTCGTTTCGCAAGAAGATTCTGAAGATCCGCAGGAAGAAATTTTGCTGGAAATGCTCTACCTGCTCGTCCGCCATAAATGTTTGGAAAATGACATTTCGGTAGGGATGGTAATGCCCAAAAACCTGTTGCGACGCCTCCGGGCCGACGAAGAAGCCGGTAACCTTATCCAGGGCTGGCGGAAGGAACTGCTCGGGGAAGAACTGACGACCTGGCTGCTGCGCATCAATGAGTTGGAGCTGCATGTGGAAGGGGGGAAGATTGGGTTGGTACCCCGTAGGGGTTGAAAATATTCAACCCCTACGGACGGGTTGAAAATATTCAACCCCTACGGACGGGTTGAAAATTTTCAACCCCAATCGTAATAATTGATAAAATGCCGGATCAAAAAATATTGGAAATCAAGGGTTTAAAAACAACCTTCCGCGTAAACGGACAAGAAGTCCGGGCGGTGGATAGCATTGATTTTCACGTATTGAAAGGGGAGACAATCGGGATAGTGGGCGAATCTGGTTCGGGGAAATCGGTAACGGCTTTGTCCGTGATGCAATTGGTGTCGAAGCCTGGGGTGATTGCCGGCGGCGAAATCCGCTATTTTCCAGAGAACGGGGAATCGGTGAACTTAGCTGCCTTGTCGGAAAAAGCGATGCAACGCTACCGGGGCGCCCGGATTGCGATGATTTTTCAGGAGCCGATGACCTCGCTCAACCCCGTTTTGCGTTGCGGAGAACAAGTTGCAGAAGCCATCCGGCTGCATCAAAAAAAATCGCAAAAAATTGCCCGCCAGGAAACCCTGAATTTGTTTGAACAAGTGCAATTGCCCGACCCGGAGCGCATTTACAGCGCCTATCCGCACCAATTGTCTGGCGGACAGAAACAGCGCGTGATGATCGCGATGGCACTTTCCTGCAAGCCCGATATCCTCATCGCCGACGAGCCGACAACCGCCCTGGACGTCACGGTGCAACAAACGATCTTAACCCTGTTGAAGGAATTGAAGCGCAAGCTGGGACTTTCCGTCATTTTCATCAGCCATGACCTCGGCGTCATCGCTCAAATTGCCGACCGCGCCCTGGTCATGTATGGCGGTAAAATTGTGGAACAGGGCAGTATTCATGAGCTATTTCAACATCCGAAACACCCCTATACCAAAGGCTTATTGGCTTGCCGCCCGCCATTGGACCGCCGCATGCGCCGCCTGCCGGTTGTGGAAGACTTCATGGAAATCACGCAAACGGAGTCGGGCATGGAACTGATCGAAAAAGCGGGTGCCGCCGATCGCCTTGCATCCCTTTCAGAAGCTCCGGATGCTTATCAAACCCGCCAGAATTTGCTTCAGCAACAACCCGCTTTGCTCAGCGTACAAAACCTGAGCGTCTGGTTTCCTGCGACGCGAAACTGGCTGGGACAGCCGCGCACGTGGGTGAAAGCGGTGGATGAAGTTAGCTTCGAAGTATTGCCCGGGGAAACGCTGGGCTTAGTCGGAGAATCGGGATGCGGAAAAACAACACTGGGGCGCGCCTTGCTGCACCTCTTGCCCGTCCGCAGCGGGGAGGTTATTTTTGACGGGCAAGACCTCAACACGTTAGAAGCGAAGGCTTTGCGCCGGATTCGGAAAGATATTCAAATCGTTTTTCAAGATCCTTACGCTTCGCTCAACCCACGATTGACGATCGGTCAAACTTTGCTGGAACCGTTAGCGCTGCACGGCATCGGGGCCGACGCGAAGGAACGCAAAGACCGGGTTTTGGCGCTATTGCAATCGGTTCAGCTCGGGCCGGAGTATTTTCAGCGGTACCCGCGTGAGTGTTCAGGCGGTCAACGGCAACGGGTGAGCATTGCACGCGCCTTAGCCAGCGAACCCCGGTTCATCGTTTTTGATGAATCCGTCTCTGCGCTCGATGTATCGGTACAGGCCCAGGTGCTCAACCTGCTGATGGCCCTGCGCGAAGAACGCGGGTTCACCTGCATTTTTATCTCCCACGACCTCTCTGTTGTCAAACTCATGAGCGACCGCATCATAGTCATGAAACAGGGAAAAATTGTGGAATCAGGCTATGCAGAAGCAGTCTACGCCCATCCCAAAGCGCTGTATACGCAACAGTTGATCGGGGCTATTCCCGGGTTTTAGTGTGAGCAAAAGACAAGTTGGCAAGAGGCAAATTGGCAAGAACCGAGAGCCAACTTGCCCATTTGTCTTTTGCCAATTTGCCTCTTGCAAACTTGCCTACTTCCTACACTAACGCGCAACGCAAAACCGCCTCGCTGCCGTCTTCTTCCCATCCGCCTCAATCTGGTAGAAATAAACCCCGCTTTCCCAGGCGGATAAATCAATTCTAAGGGTCTGTTTCAAAACAGCGTTATCCAGCGCTTGTTGCCACACCTGTTGTCCCAATGCATTGAAAAAAAGTAGGTTGCTTTGAGGAACTTGCAGGTCGGCTGCTTTTTCTATTTCGATAAATGTATAGTTTCGGGCCGGGTTGGGGTAACTTTGCACAAGCCGAAATTGAGTAGCGGGCAAGGGTTGAACTGAAGTGAGCAGGGTATCTGTCTGGTAAATGGATAGGTCATCAAAATAAAACCCGTCGTTGTTGTTGAACCCGTCTGAAGCCAACAAAAAACGCACCGACAATTGGTCGCCGGGCTGCACATACGGCGTCAGGTTCATTTCTTCGGCTACCCATTCCTGATTGATTCCGTCATAAATGGGTTCATCAAAGCTTTGAAACTGCCCGCCTGTGGTGGTGTATTTTCCACAAACCGGAATGTATTCGTTGCCATTGACTGAAATCTGTACCTGAGCGTAATCGTAATTGGGTTCAATGTCCCAACGGGCACGGAAAAACAGTAAAGCCTGATCAAAATCGGTCAGGGTCAGTGGTTCGTTCAATTCCAGAATAGTAAAGGCATTGTTTGCATAATTCTCATTCGGTGAATCAGTTATGCTGGTTGGGAATGAAAAATAAGCTTCGTCCGTAGTTCCCCAGACAGAAGGAGTCGTCCAGTTTTCAAGCGTATTGCCCTGTTCTTCAAATACCGCCGGTGAATTCATAAAAATGCCGCGCACCGTATCCAGCTTTGTGTAAAAACCATTGTCGAGCGTCAGCAAAAAAAGTATTTCTTCGCCCTCTCGCATGTTGCTGTTGAGGGAATAAGAAATGGCGTCTTCAACCGTCTCAAAAGCAGCCGGTTGCAAAACTTTGGGGAGCCCCGTGGCCACCACATTGGCGCTGATGGGAGAAAGCGAAACGGTGAACGGGCCGTTAGCCAGGCCGTAGCGCTTTAGTTTGAACATAATTTCCCCCTGAGTTGCCGTAATTACAGGGTCATTGATGGCCGAAAGCACCCCGTAGCGATGGGGTAGGGCTGCCGTCGTCAAATTCATGAGCATGGTTGCTTTGCAATTTGGGAGGATATCCGAAACCGGCGGCCAGAAACCTTCCGTGCCCACTTCCGGTGTCATTGAATAAATGCGGGGTTTGATGGCCGCTTCGCCATACATCCAGTCGTCGGAGTTACCGTTTACTACGTAGCCCACCGTTTCGGTTCCGGTGCCTGCCCGAAAATTGTTTTGCAGGGTCATCGCTTCCGCGAAAGCGCTGAACGTTTCGGCCTCGGCCGTTGGCGTGTCGGAATACCCCCAGGGATACACCAGCAGGTTGCCATAGGTATGGTAATTCAATGCCGTGATGAACTTCCGTTGGTAACAAAAATCTCTGACTGCTTTTGTTTCCGGTTCAGAAAACGGGCCGGTGCCGCGGTAAACGGCCGACGGTGGCGTAGACGAGGAGCCGACGTTATCAAACCCCCACTGATAGCCATAGTTCCGGTTCAAATCAACGCCGAGCGTATTGTCGTAATTTACCTTGCGGTTTTTGCGCCAAAGACCGCCTCCGTTTGGGTTGGTAAATTCATTGTAGAGGTACCCGTCAGGATTCACACAAGGAATAAAATACAGTGCCGTATTGTTGACCAAAAACTGAACTTCGGGATCAGTGGCATAATTTTCCAGCAGGTACCACATGAAAAAAATGAGGCTTGAAAGGCTGCCGGGTTCCCGGGCGTGGTGCAACGCGGTGTAAAGCACTTCCTTTTCCTGAAACTCCACGCTGTTCGGCTGGTCTGTAATGCGCACCCAATAGATCGGGCGTCCTTCCACACTTTGTCCTGCCTCGATGGGCGCCCGCACGCTGATGAGGTTCGGATATCGTGCGGCCATGGTATCCAAAATATCCAGCATTTCCTGGTAAGTAAAATAACCGCCCATAGAACCAAGCTCGAATTGTGAAGGCGTTTCGTAAGGATAGCGATCCTGGCTTCCCGGGCACTCATCAGGCGGATTGCGCGAGCTACCTTCTTCATTCTGAGCTACATAATGAGCCTGTACGTCTTCAATCAGGATTTCTGTACGAAAGCCGGCTGCCCGTATTTGGGAGATTTCTTCTGATGAAAAATCGCTGATAAAAAAACGCCCGGTTGCAAATTCACCGTGGGAGACGTCAATGCCGAGTCGAGCCAATTGGAAAAGATTGCGGTCATCGAGCAATACTTTTACCCTGGAATAGGGCGCCTGCTGTGCAAAAACAGACAAACAGGCACAACAGCATAAGAGGAGTAAAGTCGCTTTTTTCATGAGAAGATTTGATTTGAATGCGTACAAAGGGAAACCGGGCCAGGAACAAAGATCCGGTTGCGGTGCAAAGATAATAACCTGCCCCATCAAAGCCAGGGTGTGCGGGTTTTCTGTCAGCCAACATTCAAAAAGAAGCTTATGCTTAATGGGTAAAATGAAATACGTAACTTTCGCCGCAACTTTTCACAACCCAATACTCATGGCAAAAAAATACCTCTTCTCTGTTTTTGCGGCTTTCTGTTTTATTATAGCCGTTCCTGTTACAGCCGGCGCGCAACCGGCTTGTCCCAACGGACAATCTTCCATCATTGTCAGTATCCTGACGGATGGGTACGGCTACGAAATTTCCTGGTCGGTCATTGGTGCTAACGGCACAGTTTACCACCAAACCAATACCCAGACTTACGCCAACAATACCTTGTACCAAACCCAGGTTTGCGTCCCGGCGGAAGAATGCGTTACGGTTAATATTCGCGACACCTATGGCGATGGCATCCTGGCGCCAGGCTATTTCAACATCGTGCAGGACGGCGAACTCATCGCCAGCGGAGGGAATAATTACAATTATACCTTCTCCGTGACCGCCGGGTGCGCAGCCGGGCAAATCTGCAACCTCGCTGACACCATCATCGAGGGCGTATACCAAACGGCCTTCGACGAGCATTGGTATGTGTTTATTCCGGATTCGACCGGTTCTTATTTGGTTTCTACCTGCGGATTGGATACCTGTGATACCAAAATCTGGATTTACGATCAATGCCCGGCCAATGGCGGCGCAGCCGACAATACCGGCACCATTTTCTACGATGACGACAAAGGCGGGTGCACGCCTCAGGCAAACGTAAACGGCTATTTTGAAGCCGGTTCAATCTATTACATCCGCATTGGAGACAAAGACGATGCCTGCGGAGACACCATTACCTGGGAAGTCCAATACCTTGGGCCCATCGTCGGTTGTACGGATTTGGGTTCCTGTAATTTCAACCCCTTGGCAACCGTAGACGATGGTTCCTGCTTACCGCAAACCCACCCTGATTGCCCGGAAGGGCCGGACTTGCTGGTACACCAGCAGACGTTGGCCAGCAGCATCTACCTCACCACGATCAATTCTACTGACCCCTGCTTAGTGGCGGAAGGATGCCTCCGGGGCTACGGCCAGCGCGATATTATTCGCTTTTCCACGCGCATTGACAACATTGGCGAAAAAGACTATTTCATTGGCGTTCCTGCTTTTGGCAATCCGCAATTTACTTACGACAATTGCCACAACCATTTCCATTACGATGGTTATGCTGAATATTTGCTTTTTGACAGCGAAGGCAATTCAAGTCCGGTTGGTTATAAAAATGGTTTTTGTGTACTCGATTTGTTCTGCCCGAACGGTGGTTTGGCCAAATACGGCTGCGGCAATATGGGGATTTCTGTAGGCTGCGCCGACGAATACAGCTCCGGCCTGCCCTGCCAGTGGATTGACGTGACGGATACGCCCGATGGCACCTACCTTTTTGTGACCCGCGTGAATTGGGACAACGCGCCCGATGCCTTAGGCCGTGTGGAAAAAGATACCATCAACAACTGGGCGCAGGTATGTATAACGCTGGATCGCTCTTCCGGCGCCTTGCAAATGACGGTGGACGCCAATTGCGCGCCGTTTGTTGATTGCGCGGGAACGCCGTATGGCAGCGCCCGCCCGGACTGCAACGGCGACTGCAACGGCACGGCGCAGATTGGCGACCTCGATGCAAATAGCTTACAAGAGGTCAACGATGCAGTAGCCTACGTGGAAGCCATCTTAGCCGACGACATCGAAGCGGCGCCCTGCAACGATCTCAACGGCGATGGCGAAATTACCGTATTTGATGCGTCGCTGCTGGCCAGCTGCATCAACTACGGCACGGGGCACCTGCACGAGGGAACCGGCGAACACAACCATTGCAATTTTCCTTTTGGGGTGAATAATCCCAACGACACGGTGGCCCTCAGCATCATTGCCGCAGATTTTGAACAAGGATATATTGACATCGGCATCCGCAACCCGCAGTCGCGTATCAACTCTTACCAGTTCCAGTTGGAAGGCGCGATGATCATGGAGGTGGAAAACTTAGTGGATCCTGCCGTTTACCCGATTGCGCCGCATGCAAACATTGCAGACGCCATGGTGATCGGTATTTCTTACCAGGATTCAATGATCAACAAGTCGGGCGACGTGCAGCCGCTTTGCCGCATTCGTTTGTTTGAAATCACCGCGGATACAATTTGCATCAAACAGGTGATCTCGGCAGTGAACAGCAACCAGGAACAGGCTTTTGCTTTTGTGGAAGGGGATTGCGTAGTTGCGCCCATTGTTGCGACTTTTGAGCCGCAGACGCAGCTTTCTGTTCAAATCCAGCCGAACCCGAGTTCCGGCAATGCGTTGCTGCGTTTCGACAACCCGAACCGGCAAAGCTTCCAACTCCTGCTGCTTGACGCAAATGGCCGCGTGGTAGGACAATACGAAAAAATTACCGGCAACGAAGTCGCGCTGAATGCCACGAACCTGCCTAATGGCGTGTACGCTTACCGCCTGATTGGGGAATCGGTGAGTGCTGCCGGGCGTTGGGTAATTCAGCGGTAGGGTGTCTGGTTTTATAGTTCGATAGCTGCGTTATGCGGAGGGCCAAAATCGGTCATCCCGTCCGGCGGGCGGGACTCCCGTTTTTGGCCCTCCGCATGCCTTGCTCTCAAACTCTAAAAAGCAGACACCCGACTAAGTGGATAGACGATAGTTAGGGGCTCTTTTATAGTCCGATTGCTACAGTACGCTCGACCGGTCCTGTAGGGACCTAATGCCGGTAGCCCCAGAGCACGTCGTATGGTTTCGTGCCGTAGGTACGCAATGTCGGTATTTTGCGTACCTACGGTTTCTGAACCATGTCGAAGGACTAAATAGCTACAGTTTAACAAACCGCTGCAACGGGAATATTTTTCCTTCCGAAAGTACTTGCAACAGATACACACCCGCTGGCCATTCTGACACAGAAAGCGAGATGGAAGCGTCCATGACCTCCTTTTGAACGTCCTGCACCAATCGCCCCTGTATGTCGAATATGCGCACCTGCACATCGCCAACCGGCGATGCGGTGATGCGCACCTCCAGCTCGGTTGAAGCAGGATTGGGAGACAACAATATTTGAAGATTTTCCGTTGTGGGACCGTCTGTTGAAGTGCTGATGTCACAAGGAGCATCGCCCCAAAAATTAATGGTACCTGCGACAGGTGATTCATAGCAATTAAGCTTGATGAACCCTTCTTCTGCTATAAGACAAAGCGTAGAATAAAAGTGAATGAAACGAGCATTGCCAATGCCTTCATAGATGACGACTCCACCAGACCACTCTTCGCTCCAACTTACCCGATATTTCAAATGTTGTGTTTTTACCTAGATTCCGTTAAATTCAGTATATGTAATCCGGATACGCCGGTATCCCACCAGGTTTCATAATAATACTTTGCCCCTACTGGCGCCCATTCCAGTTGAGCTTTTGCAGAACCGAGACAAAAAAGAATGACACAGAGTAAAGCGATTTTTTTCATGGTTGTATTTTTGGGTTTGACCTGAAGTTGATTGATTAAAGATATTTGTTTTCAATCAATTACGCTGGTTCATATCTTGGTTTGTCGTTGAAATTCCAGGCGCTTGTCTGTGGTTTGACAAAATTATTAGCACTCAATCCCCTGCTTTGCCTACACCTGCAATACAACTAAGGTAAAGCCTGCCTTCATTATTTGGAAACAAATTGAGCAGTAGGTAATTTTGCCCTGATAAAATCATCCTTATGCCCTTTCAAATTGACACCATACATCCATCCGAATTTTCTGTGATGGCGGATTTGTGGGAAGCATCTGTTCGGGCAACGCACCATTTCCTGACAGAAGCGGACATTGCTTTCTTCAAACCATTGTTAAGCAGGTATTTTGAAGCGGTCGAACTGGCCAGCGTGCGCGACGAAAATGGCCGGATGCTTGGATTTTCAGGTATTGCAGCCGGAAAACTCGAAATGCTTTTTGTACACCCCGAGGCGATGGGCAAAGGGATTGGGAAAGCGCTTTTGCAACACGCCATTGAGCATGGAAACGTGACCGAAGTAGACGTCAACGAAGACAACCCGCAGGCTGTTGGTTTTTATGAGCATTCAGGTTTCCGAACCATGAGCCGCTCTGAGTTGGATGGCATGGGCAAACCGTTTCCGATTCTTCACATGGCACTAAAAGCGTGATGCTGGCAGGTCTGCCTTTACTTTCTCTGACAATCTCTCTTTGGGAAGGGCGTTATGTTTATTTTTGCGCTTGCAGACAAAATAATCGCGTTTGGTTATGAAAAATAGATTGACCTTTTTCTTTTGTATATTATGCTTCACCGCCGCCCTCCGCGCCCAAACCGGCTGTGAAATCCAGATCAACATCGCCGGCTACACCCACGACACCCTCTGGTTTGGCCACACGGTTGGTAAGCGCGCCGAGCCGGAATTTTTCGCCCTGCGGCAACCCGACGGAGGTTTCCTGTTGAAAAGCAACGCCCCCCTTCCGCAAGGCATGTACGCCCTGATTATGAAGCGGAACGCCGGGGCAAACTACCAGCACACGCCTTGCTGGATCGCGGATGGGCAGCGCAAGTTTGCTGTTAAGGCCGATTACAACCAATTGTTCAATACCATCGCGTTTACCGACGCGAAAGAAAATGAAATCCTGTACGAATACCTCCGGAACTACCACGAAATGACCGACCGCTTAGATTCGGCCACAGATAAATGGAAGGAAGCTCTTGATGGGAATACCTTTAAATCGAAAATGATTGCTGAAACGGCGCTGAATCAATACCAATCGGCCTTCATGCGGCAGTACCCGGGCACCCTGACCGCAAAATTGGTGGAACAGACCTTATTCCTCCTGCCACCCCCGGCCACAAAGCCGTACATCAGCCTTGAAGCGGAAGCCGATTCACATTTTCAATGGCAAAAACAGCATTATTTTGACCGCATGAACTTAGCCGGCGAAGATTTTCTGCGCCAACCGCTTTGGCTTGACCGCACAGATTTTTACGTCACCAAACTCCCGCCTCCATACCCCGACAGCATGATCCAGCAGTTGGAAACGGTATTCAAAAAACTCGAACCCAACCGCGAAGCTTACCGATACTATTTCCGCTACATGATGAATTCACTGAGCCGCATGAGCCGCTACCGCACCGACGAGGTCTTTGTACATTTCGTGCGGAAATATGTAGATAAAGGAAAAGCAAACTGGATATCGGAAAGCGACCTTGGAAAGTACAAAACGGATGCAAATCGCATGGAACCGCTCTTTGCCGGGAAAAAAGCGCCCAACGTGACGCTTTATGACAAAGACAACAAGGAAGTCTCATTGTACGACATTGAGTCGTCCTATATCCTCATTGCCTTCTGGCGCTACGATTGTTCGCACTGCAACAAAGAAATGCCGGTGGTCAAACGGGTGGTTGAAAAATTCCAGTCGAAGGGCGTGAAGGTACTTTCCGTTTGTGGCAACAGCAGCGAAGCAAACCTGCCCAAGTGCTGGGAATTTGTTGACCGCCATGCCCTGCCTGCCGATTGGATGCACGTGGCCGATCCATTGGGCCGCTCGCGGTTTTCGTCTTTGTTTAACGTCAGCGGTTATCCCCGGTTGTTTTTGTTGGATGCGGATAAAAAGATTTTGTACAAGCAGGGTGGGGAGGCTTCGGAGGAGACGATGAGTCGGGTGTTTGGGGAACTTATGGAGTAGGAACTAAACCTTCGCCCCTCTTCCCCGCAACAAATGATCCGCCACCACCAACGCCGCCATCGCCTCCACAATCGGCACCGCGCGCGGCAGTACACACGGATCATGCCGCCCTTTTCCGCTAACCATCGCCGGTTCGCCCTGTTCATTCACCGATTCCTGTTCGGCAACGATGGTCGCCACGGGTTTAAACGCCGCGCGGAAGTAAATATCCATGCCATTGGAGATGCCGCCCTGGATGCCGCCGGAGTGGTTGGTGCGCGTTTTGATGGCCCCGCCGTCGTTGTAGAACGCGTCGTTGTGTTCAGAGCCACGCAGGGTAACGCCTTCAAAGCCTGAACCGTATTCGAACCCCTTGCAGGCATTAATGCTCAGCATGGCTTTGCCGAGGTCGGCGTGCAGCTTGTCGAAAACCGGTTCGCCCAACCCTGCCGGGCAGTTTTGAATCACGCAACTCACCACGCCCCCGATGGTGTCGCCGGCTTTGCGCACTTCGCGGATCAACGCTTCCATTTGTATGGCCATCTCCGGGTCGGGGCAGCGCACCGGGTTGCTTTCGGTGAGCAATAAATTCAGCGCTTCGTAAGGTTGTGCCAATTTCAGCTGCCCAACCTGGCTGACATAAGCCGAAACGCTTATCCCGTTCTCCATCAAAAACAGTTTGGCAATAGCGCCCGCAGCAACCCGGGCCGCCGTTTCGCGCGCGGAAGAACGCCCGCCGCCCCGGTGGTCGCGCAGTCCAAACTTGCTTTGCCACGTAAAATCGGCGTGCGAAGGCCGGAAAGCTTCCGCAATGTGGTTGTAATCCTGCGAGCGGGCGTCGGTATTGGGAATGACCATGGCAATGGGCGTTCCGGTGCTTTTTCCTTCAAAGATACCCGACAGGATTTGCACGGTATCGGATTCTTTCCGCTGGGTGACGATGGCCGATTGTCCCGGGCGCCGGCGGTCCAGCTCTGATTGTATGAAACCCTCGTCAATCGTTAAACCTGCGGGGCAACCATCCACCACCACGCCAATGGCGGCGCCGTGCGATTCACCAAAGGTGCTGATCCGAAAAACATTCCCAAAACTACTGCCGGCCATGTGCGCTTAATTTTATCCGCAAAGGTAGCGACTTCAAAGGAACTTTCTTTCCCGGGAAGCGTTTGTATTCCACCTGCGAGCATGGGAGGAGGAGGAAAGTTTGTATTTTCGCCCCGTGGCGTTAAACATTATAAAATGGAACTGGAACCGAAGGATTTATACGAAAAATTAGAATTCAATAAGGTCATCGAACTGCTGGAGGAGGCTTGCCTGGGTGAACAGGGCCGGGAAGCCGTGCATCAGATTGTGCCGTTGGACGACCGCCTGGCCATCGAGCGCCTGCTGGAGGAAGTGAAAGAATACAAGCTCACCATTGAGCAGAACGACCCTTTTCCCATCAAAACGTATTTCGAGATCACGGAAGACCTGCGCATGCTGGAAATTGTGGATTTCGTGCTGCCGGAAGAAGGATTTCGCCGCATCAACATCGTGTTGCTGTTTGTGCGCGACATGGTTCGGTTTTTCAACGCAGCGCGCCGCCTGATTTATCCCGCCCTCTACGACATCATCCGGCCTGTGCCTTTTGACGAAAGTCTGCTCGAAGCCATTGAACGCGTAATTGATGAAGACGGCAATATCCGGCCCGACGCTTCCCCAAAGTTGCTGAAAATCCGCAAAAGCATCCAGGCCCGGCAAAAGGAATTGGATAAAGTATTCCGGATGCTGGCCAACGAATACCGCAACAAAGGCATGCTCAGCGACAACGTGGAGAGTTTCCGAAACGGCAGGCGGGTATTGAGTGTGCCTTCCGAACACAAACGCAAAATCAGGGGCATCATCCACGATGAATCCACAACGGGGAAGACAGCGTTCATCGAACCCGAACCCGTCATCGAAATCAACAACGACATTTTTGACCTCGAAACCGAAGAGCGCCGCGAAATTTACCGAATCCTGAAAGAATTGAGCACCACCGTGCGGCCTTACGTCCCGGTGATGCGCGACTACCAGGAACTCATCATCCGGTTCGATCTCGTGCATGCCAAAGCCCGGTTGGCGGTGCGCATGAACGCGAATCTGCCGCGGTTGGTGAAGCGGTTGGTCATCAGCGTCCAGGATGCTTACCACCCGCTGTTGTATCTAAAAAACAAACAATCCGACAAAACGACGGTTCCTTTTACCCTGACTTTGTCGCAAAATAACAGAATCCTCATCCTAAGCGGGCCCAACGCCGGCGGTAAATCCGTCACGATGAAGTCGGTGGGGTTGTTGCAACTCATGCTCCAATGCGGCCTGCTCATCCCGGTGAGCCAGGAATCTGAAATGGGCGTATTCAGCAAGTTTTTTGCCGACATCGGCGACCAGCAATCGCTTGAAGACGACCTCAGTACGTACAGTTCGAGGTTGGCGAATGCGCGCTTGTTTCTGGAAAACGCCGACGACCGCACGCTGGTGCTGATTGACGAATTTGGTTCGGGCACCGACCCGAAAATTGGGGGCGCCATTGCAGAAGGCGTACTGCGCGAGTTAAATTTTCGGAAGGTTTTTGGAGTGATTACCACCCACTATTCCAACCTCAAGGTTTTTGCATTCAAAACAAAAGGCTTAGTCAACGGCTCTATGTTTTTTGACAAAGACCACCTGTTGCCTACGTATGAATTGAAAGTCGGACGCCCGGGCAGCTCTTATGCATTCGAAATTGCAGAAAAAATTGGCCTCGACGACCGGGTGATGCAATATGCGCGCCAGAAAATCGGTCAAAATGAAAAAGCGGTAGACGAGCTGCTGGTGGATTTGCAACGCGAAAAACAGGAGTCGGAAGAGCTGCTCAAAGAGCTGACGCAAAAGCAGCAACAACTCGATAAGCTGATCCGCAACTACGAACAACTGCACTTAGACCTCGAATTCCGGCGCAAAAAAGTGAAGTTAGAAACCAAGGAGAAGGACTTCGAGCAAACGGCGCAGCAAAACAAGGATTTCGAGCGCATCATCCGGGAAATCAAGGAAGCGCAAAACCTTGAAAAAGCGAAAGAACTGGCCATGAAAGCCAAAGAAAGCCGCCGCCAGATCGAAGAAGAAATTGTTCAGATCAAAGAAGAAATTTACCAACCCATCCGTTCCAATAAAAAAGCAGAAGTCAAAATCGGCGACTACGTCAAACTGCGCAGCGGTGGCGCCACGGGTTTGGTGGAAGCCATCGAAAAAGGCAAAGCAATCGTACTGATGGGGCAAATGCGCATGAAAATCAACTCTGCCGACTTATTGCAAGCCAACGAACCCCTCGACGTGCAATCGCACCGCAGCGTACAAACCGACGCGGTGCAACAGGCAGCAGCGTTCCAACCCAAAATTGACGTGCGCGGCATGCGCATGGAGGAAGCCATGAAAATGGTGGAAGAATTCGTGGATCGGGCAATTGTCAACGGCTCTGCAGAGTTGCGCATCGTTCACGGCAAAGGCGACGGTATCCTGCGCAAAGTGGTGCGTCAGAAAATACGGGAATACAATATGCCCGTGGAAATTTCGCATCCGCCGGCAGAGGATGGCGGGGATGGGGTGACGATTGTTAAAATTTGAAGATTAGTTAATTTGAAAATTTGAAAATTGAGGTGTGAACTCAATCTTCAAATTTTCAAATCTTCAAATCATCAAATTATTTCTTGTCCGGCAAAATGGAACGCAGATTCAATGGCCGCGTTTTCGTCTGAATCAGAGCCATGAACGGCGTTTTCGCCAACATTTTTTGCATAGAGCGCGCGAATGGTGCCTGGTTCAGCTTTAGCCGGATCGGTAGCGCCAATCAGTTTGCGAAAATCTTCCACGGCGTTGTCTTTTTCAAGAACTGCGGCCACAATCGGGCCCGAAGACATAAAATCAACTAATTCGCCGTAAAAAGGACGTTCTTTGTGAACGGCATAAAATGCGCCTGCTGTTTGAGCAGACATGCGCGTGAGCTTCATCGCCACAATGCGGAAACCCGCTTGGTTGATTTGAGCCAAAATTGCGCCAATATGTCCCGAAGCTACAGCGTCGGGTTTGATCATGGTGAACGTGCGGTTGCCTGTCATATTCCTGATAGTTATGATAATTAGAAGGTACATGGGGTTAAAAAACGCCGCAAAGGTAAGAATCAGTCAATATTTTCATAACAATTTCTAATTTCGCACCCTGATTATAGCACGCGCATGGAATACATTAGTGAAATACGGGCTCTTCTGGCTTCGCCCAAAGACATCATCATTACCTCGCACCGCAATCCCGATGGCGACGCCCTGGGTGCTTCGCTTGCGCTTTATCATTATTTGATACAGTCGGGCCACCAGGTGCAGATTCTTTTTCCATCGGATTACCCGGATTTTTTCGACTGGATGCCCGACATCAAGCGCATCCTTGATTTTGACAACAGCCCGGACGAATGCAAAGTCATTGCCGAAAGGGCGCAGATCGCTTTTTACCTCGACTTCAATTCCATTGACCGCATAGACAAGCTGGGCGAATTGCTCGATACGCTGAACATGCGCAAAATTATGATTGACCACCACCTCTATCCGGAGCCGGCAGCCGAGTTCATTATTTCAGACACAACAGCGAGCTCCACCTGCGAGATGATTTTCGATTTTATTTGCGCGCTTGGGGATCGCAAAGCCATTAACCGGACCATCGGCGATTGCCTTTACACCGGGATTGTGACCGACACGGGATCTTTTAAATACAGCACTTCGCCAAAGTTGTTCCGCATCGTATCGGAGTTGCTGGAACTCGGGGTTGACGACTACGAATTGCAGGATCTTATTGCCAATAATTTGAATGAGAAGCAATTGCGACTGCTTGGGCATTGCCTCGATAACCGCATGGAAATCCTGCCGGAATTCAAAACCGGGATTATTTCGCTGACCAAAGAGGATTACGCCACCTTCGATATTCAACGGGGCGACACGGAAGGCATTGTGAATTACCTGCTCAAATTGCGGGAAATCCAGGTTGCCGCATTCTTTATGGAGCAACCCACCATTGTAAAAATGTCTTTCCGGTCAAAAGGCGATTTTTCTGTTCATGAACTGGCCCGGAAACACTTCAAAGGCGGCGGGCATAAAAACGCATCCGGTGGCTCTTCTTTTCAGAGCCTCAGTGCAACTTTGAAGCGTTTCAAAGGATTATTGCCGGAGTATGCAAACGAACTTAATCACTAATTTATACCTACTTTTATGAGAATCACTTTGTTTTTGTTATTGCTGGGCGCCATTTTAGTGGCTTCCTGCCAACCGGAAAAGCAGAAAACAAGCCAGGGCTACGAATATATCGTGCATAAAAGCGCGGGGGCTGAGAAGCCGAATTCGGGCGACTACGTCTATTTTCATGCCTACGTCCGCAATGGCGATTCCGTCGTCATGAATACCCGTACGCAGCCTCAGTTGCCGCATTTTCAATTATCTGACCCTACTGCGCCAAAAGACCCTGCACAACAGGCTTCACCAGTAGAAGATGTACTCCGCATGTTAGGAGTTGGCGACAGTGCGACCATTTTTATTCCGTTGGATACGGTAAAAAACAAACCTGCCGGATTTGAAGATGCTGCGATGCTTTACTACGATATCGTGTTGGTAGACATCAAAACAAACGAAGAGTACATGGCAGACATGGCGAAAGAACGCGAAGTTAAAATGGCGGAAGCGGAAGTAACCATGGCAAGATTACCTGAAATTGAAGCATCTGCAGCAGATGTACTCAAGAAATACAAATCAGGCGCGCTGGCAAGCCAGATCAAAACGACTGCTTCCGGCCTTAAATACCTGATTCAGGAAGAAGGCACCGGTCCGGCGCCTGCTCTTGGAAAGCCAATCACGGTTCATTATCATGGATTATTGGCGGATGGCAAAATGTTCGACAGTTCTTTCGGACGCGGCGAACCCATCGAGTTTCCCCTTGGCGTAGGTCAGGTGATTCCGGGTTGGGATGAAGGCCTTTCCCTGATGAAACAAGGCGGTAAAGCCACCCTCTTTATTCCTTACCAACTTGCTTACGGAGAGGCAGGCAGCCCACCGGTAATTCCTCCCAAAGCCGAACTGATTTTTTATGTTGAAGTGGTGAAAGCGCAGTAGTGATTTGAAGATTTGATGATTTGAAAATTTGATGATTGGAGCCATTTCCCATCATCAAATTTTCAAATCCCCAATTTTCAAATTTTCAAATCTTCAAATTTTCGTTATGACTATCGAGCAATTAAAAAATGTAAAAGACCGATTAGGTGTTCTGGGGAGGTATCTTTGACGTCCAGGGACGATTGATACAAATTGAAGAAAAAGAACAACAATCCCTTGACCCCAACTTCTGGAATGATCCGAAAGCTGCCGAAGCGGTGCTTAAGGACATGAAAATGCACAAAAACTGGGTTCGGCAATACCAGGTTACTGCCGGCCATGTAGACGACCTCGAAGTGCTGTACGAGTTTTTCCGAGAAGGAGAAGCCACAGAAATTGAGGTTGACGCCAAATATAAGGAAGCCCTCGAATCCGTCGAGGAACTGGAATTCCGATCCACCCTCAACCGCCCCGAAGACGAACTCGGGTGCATCCTCGAAATCAACGCCGGTGCCGGCGGCACTGAAAGCTGCGACTGGTCGGAAATGCTCCTGCGCATGTACACCATGTGGGCCGAACGCAGTGGGTTCAAAGTGACGGAACTCAACCGTCAGGACGGTGATATGGCGGGCATTAAATCAGTAGAAATTGAAGTGGAAGGCGACTTCGCTTACGGATGGCTCAAAGGCGAAAACGGCGTACACCGCCTGGTGCGCGTGAGCCCGTTCAATTCGCAGGGCAAACGCATGACTTCCTTCTCTTCCGTCTTTGTACACCCCATGGTGGACGAACGCATTCAGGTGGACATCAACCCAGTTGACCTGGAATGGGACACCTTCCGCGCAAGCGGCGCAGGCGGGCAGCACGTTAACCGGACGGAATCTGCGGTGCGGGTACGACATTTGCCCAGCGGCTTGGTCGTAGAATGCCAGCAGGAACGCAGCCAGATCCAGAACCGCGAAACCGCGATGCGCATGTTGCGGTCAAAACTCTACGAACTGGAACTGAAAAAGCAAATGGCGGAACGCGAAAAAGTGGAAGCCGGCAAAATGAAAAATGAGTGGGGCTCGCAAATTCGTAGCTATGTGCTCGACGACCGTCGCGTGAAAGACCACCGCACCGGCCACCAAACCAGCCAAACGGATGCCGTGCTGGACGGGGATTTGGACGGGTTTTTGAAGGCGTTTTTGATGCACCGGGACGACGTAGGGGCAATTGATTAATTGCCCCGTCCCATAACGGCAATTGATTAATTGCCCCGCCCATAACGGCAATTGATTAATTGCCCCGCCCATAACGGCAATTGATTAATTGCCCTGCCCATAACGGCAATTGATTAATTGCCCCGTCCCATAACGGCAATTGATTAATTTACCCTATACGGGCAATTGATTAATTTACCCTATACGGGCAATTGATTAATTGCCTACCCCATACGGGCGCCTATCCCCATACGGGCAATTGATTAATTGCCCCTACATGGTTGCCCCATCGGTTAATTGGATTTCCATCCAAACCGGCTGATGATCAGAATATTTAAAATCCTGATTCAGGGTTTTAATTCCCAGGGCCTTTACGTTGGGCGAAATCAGAAAAAAATCAATAATGGTGACGAAGGTTTCGCCCGGCTGGTAGGTAAATTTGGTTTTCCTGTTGGAAGGCGTCACCGGGTCGTAAACCCACCGCCAGTCATCCGGAAGAAAACCATCTTCGATGTTAAGTTGGTGGTAGCCCTGCGTTTTTCCGGGCATGAAGGTGTCAAATTTGAAAAACGGCGGACACTGATTCCAGTCGCCGGCCGCGACCACATAATTGCCTTTTTCGTATTCTTTCAGAAACAATTCGCGCAAAAAAGCCATCTCCTGGCGCTTCAGCTCGCCTTCGCGGTCGTGGGCAGAATTGTGGATATTGAACACCACCAGTTCTTTCCCGTTTTTTACTTTATATCGAAACACAGCAGCGCAGCGATCCAGCTGAAAAATGCGCGTAGGCCATGCAAATTCGCCGGGAAGTTGGTAGCGCGTAGCTTCTGCCGGCTGAAAACGACTCCACGAACCCAATCCGCTCTCAACCCGGCCATAAGCATTCCAGGGCTCCAAAATGGGCAAAGGCACCCGCTTCACCAGAAAGTTGGTTGAAAATGTCGCGGCATATTGCGGCAGTAGTTCAGAAATCCGCTGAAACTGGTTGACTCCGTAACTGCGCTTGGCATCCGTGTCTACTTCCTGAAACAGGAAAAAATCAGCGGCCGTGGTCTTCATAAAATTGAAAATACCTTCATGGTTTTTGTCGCTCAATGCCTTGGAGGGCCGAACCATCGCACCGCCGGAAAACAACATCCTGCCCTGGTCGAATGAAAAATTGCTTTCGGCGCCCAAGCCGCCATAGCCGATATTCCAGGTAATGAAGCTCAAAATGCTGTCTTCCGGAATCGGAGCAACAGCAGCCGCTTTTGTACTTTGCAACGGGATGATCTGCTCGGGCTGGTAATCTGTTGAAGTGCCGTGAATGACGACTACGGCCACGTACAGCAGGACAATCAATGACAATAGCGCCAGGTATTTCAGGGCGCGTTTGAGGTAAGTTGGCATGTGAACCTTGAGAAGGTTAAAGGGTAAAGTAAAAAGGATAAAGCCGTTGATCGTTGTTCGTTTGGAACTCCACGTAACGAGGAATATATAGTTGCTTTTGGTTGTTCGTTTGGCGTTCATGTTGAAGGAGTACGTATTTCAAAAATACTTCATTACAGGCTTTACGTCTCACAACGAACAACGCTCAACTAACAACGCTCAACTAACAACGAACAACCAACTCAGACTCTCGGGCATTTCTTCAACGGCGTCAGTTTATCAACCAGGACATTCCCTTTGTAAGAAAACTCCTTGTCGCTGTAATGCGCTTCAATGATCAGGTAGTTGATCGGTTGCTTAGCGCGGAAACGAACTTCGTACGTTTTCCAGTTGATGTGTTTGATAAAATCGGTTTGATACAACAACTGGTCTTTGCTGCACTTGGTCTGGCCGCCCCAGACGCGCAGTTTGACCGGATTGTTGTAACCGGCATACGTTTTGGCGTAAGCCAGATTGAATTGAAACGCATAACATTCATTGGCTTCCAGGGGCTCCTGGAGGCGTTGGCCGACGCTTTCCCAGGTGCCGTCTTCGCGGGTAATCAACCCTAAATAGGTCGTCCCGTCGGCAGCTTCCTGGTAAACGCCCCATTGACCGGGCAGAATATCGGGCGTGCTGCCGGGTTCGCAGGGCAGCCAACCCACCGGTACGGTTGCGTCCTGGGGCTCGCCTTCAAAAGAAGCGTTCTGAAAGTGGATGATTTGTTGAGCCTGCACGTGATATGCTACGTTGAATAGCATTGCCAAAATGAAGATTCTCATAGTTCTATTGTTTTTGAATACTATCTTGAGGCATAGAAACGCATTTTATCCCCAGAAGATTATAATTTTGCTACAACATAAGCAATCCATGTCAAACTACACCGAAAAAACACCCTCCCCACAGAAATCCTCGTTCCGCGATACAAGGCCCAACTACCTCTATGCTATTGTCAGTGTGTCGTTGGTTTTGTTTCTGTTGGGATTTTGCGGATTGGTGGTGATCTATGCCCAGCGCTTAGTGACTGCGTTCAAAGAACGGGTAAATGTACTGATAGAATTGGAAGAATCAACGGCGCCGGAACAAGTGGCCACCATAAAAACCGGTATCGAAGAAAGTGTTTTTGTCAAGCCCGGCACGGTTCAACTCATCAGCAAAGAAGACGCAGCCCGCTCCATGGCAGAAGCTTTCGGGGAAGATTACAGCAAATTGGACATGCCCAACCCTTACCGCGACATGTTGAGCTTTAATGTAAGAGCGGCCTATATGGCGTCTGACAGCCTCAATCGCATCAAGCAGGCCATCCTTCAGGAAGCAGGCGTTGCCGAAGTGTTTTATCAGGAAAATATTGTGGACAACATTGCCGGCAATGTCGGGCGCTTTGCTTATGCTGCGCTGGTCGTTTGCCTTTTTTTTATCCTGATTGCCATCGTGCTGATTCACAATACGGTCCGATTGGCTTTGTACGCCAACCGGTTCATTATCAAAAACATGCAATTGGTGGGCGCCTCGTGGGAGTTCATCAGCCGGCCTTATCTGCAGCGTGCCATCCTGCACGGACTGCTCAGTGGGGTGATCGCTATTGGCGTCCTGTTGCTGCTGGTGTTCTGGGCGCAAAAAGACCTGCCGGAACTGAAAAGCTTGCAGGATATTTATAGCTTTGCACTCTTGTTTTCCATCCTGATTGTGCTGGGTATTTTGATCAACACATTGAGCACCTACTTTGTGGTGCGCAAATACCTGAAAATGCGGGTGGATGATCTGTATTGAGGAGATGTTAGATATTAGATTTTAGACATTAGACGAGAGCTTTTACTTGTTGGAAATCAATGAGTAAAATAAAGTTTCTAAAGTCTTTCAACATTGTCAAAATCTACCGGGGGGTCTAATATCTAAAATCTTTAATCTAAAATCTATCAAATCAATGAGTGCCAATAATCCGCAAAAGAAAAAAGTAGTAGTTCCGGTTCAGAAGCCGCAGGTGGCTGCCCGGACAACGCCCGTTGCATCCGTCCGGAAAGCTGAACTGGTTTTCAACAAAACGAGCTATATCTGGATGGGCGCGGGTTTGGCCCTGATTTTCATCGGATTGCTGTTGATGAGCGGCGGTAAAATGCCAAGCCCGGAAATCTGGGATGAGGATATTATTTACAGCTTTCGGCGCACCGTGCTGGCGCCTATTTTTATTCTCGCCGGCTTAGTTGTTGAAATTGCAGCCATTTTTAAGCGATAAATGACCATTCCTTCCCCGCAAGATTTCCTCAACGGCGTCACCCTGCTCGTGGATAAGCCCAAAGGCTGGACTTCCTTCGATGTGGTGAATAAAATCCGCTTTGCCCTGCGACGCTACACCGGCGATAAAAAAATCAAGGTGGGCCACGCCGGCACGCTGGATCCCATGGCAACGGGGCTACTCGTTATCTGCACGGGCAAATCCACCAAACTACTGCACGAATACCAGGGTTTTTCCAAAGTCTATACCGGAACCATCCTGTTGGGCGCCACCACGCCTTCCTACGATTTGGAAACGGAAATTGACGCGCGCTTCCCAACGGAGTACCTCACGCCGGCTTTGCTGGAAGCCGCCCGGCAACAGTTTTTGGGAGAAATCGCCCAATTGCCGCCTATGTTCTCAGCCATTAAAGTGGAGGGCGAAGCGCTGTACAAAAAAGCCCGCAAAGGCGAATCCATCGAATTACAACCCCGCCAAATCCGCATTGATGCCTTCGACCTCACCCGCATTGAGCTGCCGGAAGTGGATTTTTACGTGGCGTGCAGCAAAGGCACCTACATCCGTTCGTTAGCTTATGATTTTGGCAAAGCGCTCCAAAACGGCGGTTGTTTGTCGGCTTTGCGCCGAACCCAGATCGGAGAATTTAAAGTGGACGATGCCTGGCAGGTTGGGGATTTTGTGGATGCCGTTTCCGTACCGCCGAACTCCAGTTCTCCGAAATAGCACTCGCCGTACCGTACCGCCGAACTCCAGTTCGGCGGAATAACACTCGCTTTTCCTTACCCCTGTCTGTATTGAGCAATTCTTTGCTTTTTGCTGGTATGCTCTAATTTACCCATAGAGTACGCGTACAGAAAGCTATTGATTACTTCTTTAAAATTTCTGAAGTCAGCATGACCAACCAAATACTCTTAACGACAAGCGCCGCCCCGGTTTCCCGGAGCGGCGCTCTTTATTATGCATCATAGAATCCGGATCGGATTACCAGCCTTCGTTCTGCTGAGCAGCCAATACCGGGTTGGTATTGAGCTCAGACTGAGGAATTGGCCATACAAAACGGAAATTGTCGTACGGAATAGCCGCAATGCTCATCGTTCCAGTATAGTTCGTACCATCGTGGTTGAGGCCAAAGCCCCAGCTTGCGAGGGTCGTGTTACCGAAAGCAACTTTTGAAGGTACGCCTCCTGTGGTGAAGTCCGGATCTTTCGCTAAGCGGTGGATATCAGCCCAGCGGCGGCCTTCGCCTAAGAACTCGATGCGACGCTCGCGGATAATTGCAGCAGTCAACGCTTTGCCATCGGCAAAATCACCAAGTTCAAACTGCTCAGCAGGATCAGTAACTGCGCGGTTACGAACTGAATTCAGCAAATCAAGTGCTGCCTGGCTGGGCGATGCACTCTGGCGGGACTGCGCTTCAGCCACGCTCAGCACAACTTCGGCAAGCCGAATGATTGGCGTGAAGTCGTCCTGAGTGGTAATCTTGCGGTACTTGTTAGAGAAATAACCATTTGCAGCCGACTTGGTCAGTTGTGCCCGACGCAGGTCGCTTGCCAACCAGAAAGGTGCATTGTACATGATCGGGCTGATGGCCACTAAGGCACGACCCGGAGCAACGCTGTACATTACAGGCAAAGCACCGTTTACACCCGGGTTGTCCGGCTGAGAGTTCTCGATGGAGAAAATAGATTCTGTGTTGGTGCCATTGCTTGCGAAAACGCCTTCTGGAGCAGCCATAAGCGAATACGCTGATCCACCCAACAGTTTGGTGCCTTCCGTAATCACACTTGCCCAGTCGCCTTTGTGCTGATATACGCGGGTTTTCAATGCCACTGCAGCAGCTTTCACAGCGCGCGTTATCTTGAGGGCAGCAGCACGGGTTTCCGGCAGGTTGGCTTCAGCAAAATTGAGGTCTTCGAGCAGAAAATCATAGCACTCTTTTACCGTATTGCGCCCCTGAGCCGCAACTTCCACCTGGCGATCCGCTGTATTCACGGCAAGGCGGCGGTAAGGTACACCCGGGTGGGATGCATCAGCAGTATGCGCATAAGGACGTGCAAAATGGATCAGCAATTCGTGGTGTGCCAAAGCCCGCAGGAAACGCGCTTCGCCTTCGTATTCAGCCGCTTTAGCTGCGGAAAGTACACCATCCGTAGCTGCTTTTTGTACGCCTTCGATAACGATGTTGGCTTTGTTGATCACGCCGAAAAGCGTTTGCCACATGAAGTCATTGTTGGCCGATGCTAAAGAATACGTGCCATCATACGTAAAAGCATAAAAAGCTGCCACGTTGAGCATGTCTTCTCCACGCATGTCGCCCTGTGATGTACTGGCAGCGCCAAACGGGTAGCCGCGTACCTGGCCGCCTGCATAAAATCCACTTTGGGCGGCGTCATAAACGCCCACCATAGACAATTCGGCGCGCTCCGGCGTAGAAAACGCCGCAGCTTCGGTGATCCGGTCAAACGGATCGAGTTCGGTTACATCCTTCTCGCAGGAGACAGCAATGAAAATTCCAGCTGTCAAAGTCAGGAGAATGGCCGCTTTATGAAAGAATGTATTTTTCATAATTCAGGAAATTTAAGATTAGAAACCAAGATTGATACCAGCGGAAATCACGCGCTGCTGCGGGTTGCCGTTGAAATCTTCGCCAAAACCAGTGTTCGTGCTGAAGTTGGTGGAAGTTTCAGGATCAAGTCCAGAGTACTCCGTGAAAGTCAGCAAGTTTTGAGCTTGTACAAAAATGCGCAGCGACTCAAGGCCTGCTTTCATAATCGTTGTCTTTGGGAAGGTATACCCCAAGGAAACGTTTTGAATGCGCAGGAAATCGCCTTTTTCTACCCAACGGGTGGAAGCAAAATCCGGGTTGTTGATGAAGTTCTCCCGGTTAAGCCATACTCTCGGTGTTTGGCCATCGCCCGGATTTTCAGCGCTCTGCCAGCGGCCCATAATACCTGCGCCATTGTTGTTGAAGCCCTGGTTGTACAATTCAATTGCCGTACGGTTCATGATGTAGTTCCCACCAGAAAAACGGAGGAAAATGTTCAGGTCAAAACCTTTGAACGAGAAGTTGTTGTCAAAACCACCAAACCATGTTGGAAGCGCCGAACCTAAAACGCGGCGATCCGCTGCTGCTGACAAGCTGGATGCTGTCGTGAGTTCAGTCGGGTTAGCCGGATCATACACAAAATAAGTTTGCGTCTGAATATTGCCCTGAATCAACGTACCGTCAGCTTTTTTGTAGATCGGGTTACCATTCGCAGGGTTAACGCCTTCGTAGTCAAATCCATAGATCGCACGCAGCGATTCGCCTACCCGGATGATGTTGAAGTTAGAGGTGATGTCCTGGTTATTGACCAGCGCCAATACTTCGTTGTCTTGTGTAGAGAAGTTCACACTGGCATTCCAGCGGAAACCGCCAGCATTAACCAACTGACCATCAATCGTTAATTCAATACCCTGGCCTTTCACCTGACCGATGTTCTGGTTGATGAAGTTACCCGGAATACCCAATGACGGAGCCGTAGGCGCCTGGAGGATAACGTCTTTGTTGTCCTGAATCCAGTAAGCGACCGAAATGTTGAAACGGTTGTTGAGCAGACCAATGTCGAGACCGACGTCGGTTTTTGCCTGCTCTTCCCAACGCAGTTTGTCGTTGCCGAAGTTGCTGTACGCAATACCGTTCTGAACGCCGTACAGGGCCGATCCGAATGAACCAACATAAGGATAGTTGCCAATGCTGGTGTTACCCGTAACGGCATACGAACCACGCAGACGCAGGTCGGAGATTACATCGCGCAAACCATCCCAGAAGCCTTCCTGAGAAATGCGGTAAGCAAAAGAGAAGCCCGGGAAATAACCTACGCGGTTGTCCGGTGCTAAGGATGACAGGACGTCGCGGCGAATCAGCGCGCTGACGTAGTACTTGTTGTCGTAGTTGTAGTTCACACGGCCTAAGTAAGAAGACAAGCCGTTTTCGCCGATACCTCCAAAAACCTGTTGGTTGGTAAAGGTTCCGGAAACGATATTTTCCTGGAAGAAACGGTCAGACAAGGTCGTTACAACAGATTGGAAGAACGTGCTACGCTCTTTCTGGAACTCCTGTACCAAAGTAACGCCGAGGTTGTTTTTGCCGAAAGCCTGCTGATAGTTCAGCACGTTCTGCCAGTTCCAGCGAAGGAATGGCGAAAATGCCTGTTGAACGCGACCTACAACCGAAAAGCCATCGCCATGACGCGGATCCTGAAATGCATAATCGTCCACCAAACTGCCATCTACGCCAATTTGTGTACGCAGTGTCAAGCCGTCTGCAAGGGTTGCCTCTAAGAATGCATTGCC
The DNA here is from genome assembly GCA_022841505.1 of Saprospiraceae bacterium. GTDB lineage: Bacteria > Bacteroidota > Bacteroidia > Chitinophagales > Saprospiraceae > JABWAJ01. The sequence continues at coordinate 30,625 of JALHRK010000022.1, forward strand.
CAGCAAACGCCAGGAAGTGGCAAGACGCCGATCGTTGTCGAGTACAAAGCGGATGTTGGGAATCCCGTTGGAGATCACATCGTTGTTCGAGCCACGACCCAGCGAACGTGGGTTTGCATCGTCAATGTTGTAGCCAGTTGGGTCGTTTGCATCGAAAACGGCAACGTTCGGCAACATACGGATTACTCCAAAGGTGTTACCCGAAAGGTTGTTCGACCCCGTCAGTGGGCCTTCGTTATCCTGGCGGGTGATCCCTGAGGTGAATCCCGACTTCAGCCAACTGTTTACTTTCTGCTCTAAGTTGGCGCGGAAAGAATAACGTTGCAGGCTATTGCCACGAGCAATACCCGTTTGGTCAGAGAAGCCAAAAGAAAGGAAGTAGGTCATCATGTCCGTCCCGCCAGTCACCGAGAAAGAATGGCTTTGCTGAGTTCCGTTCCGGAATACAGCATCCTGCCAGTCGGTGTTGACGTCAGTACCCACAGCAACAGGGTTAGCACCTGCATTGGTGTACTTTTCGTTGTTGATCGTTACGAAGTCAGCAGCTTCCAACAGATCGAACAATTCGGTCGCTTGTGCCTGGCCTACAAATGCATCGTAGTTGAATTTAGGCTTGCCTGCTTTACCGCGTTTGGTGGTGATGAGGATTACGCCGTTTGCAGCGCGGGATCCATAAACTGCAGTAGCAGCGCCGTCCTTAAGAATCTCGAAAGATTCGATGTCGGATGGGTTGATATCGCCCAATGCGTTAGCCGGTGTGAAACCGCCCCTGTCGCCGCTGATGGCTGGTACACCGTCTATAACGATCAGTGGCTGGGTGCCGGAAGAGATCGAGTTGACGCCCCGTACGCGAATCTGAGGCGCAGACCCCAGGATACCGGAAGTGTTCTGAATCTGTACGCCCGCAGCACGGCCAGCCAATTGCTGTACGAAGCTGGGTGAGGCCAGATCGGAGAGCGTTTCTCCTTTTACTTTAGAAATGGAGCCGGTCACGTCGCGCTTGGCTTGTGCACCGTAGCCAACGACGACTACTTCGTCGAGACTAACCCCTGCTTCAAGTTTGGCATCGAGAATGTTGGATGCGCCGATCTCTAATTCCAGGGTATTGTAACCCGTGTAGCTGAAAACCAGGATTTTACCGTCGGCTGGAACGTTGACGGAGTAGCCCCCGTTAATGTCCGAAACCGTACCGGTACTGGTTCCTTTGACCAAAACAGCTGCGCCGATGAGGGCTTCGCCCTTTTCGTCAACTACTGTTCCGGTGATGACCCGTTGCGCCAGGGTGATGGAGACGCAAAACAGGATCAGAGCGAAACTGAATAGCAATTTTTTCATACTAATCCCTAAGTTTGGTTAAGTAAAATGGTTTGAAAGCACCGTCTTGCGACGAATACTTACCTCTTTGGTCAGAGCTTGTCCAGAGACTCTGAGCGCGCGAATTGTTCACAGTTTTTTTAACGGACTCCTGTCATTAAATCAGGCGTCTGCAATTGTGTTGTAGCTTTTAGGATAAATCCCATCTAAGGGATGGCATAAATAAGCCCGCAATGTTACGAGTTTTTTATGCATTTCAGAACAATGAAAATAGGATGATTCGGGGTAGCATCAGCTACGGAATAGTCAATGCCGTGATAGTAACGCTATCGGTGTACTGAACGCTGCCTGCCTCCGCTGCTTAGTTCTTTTTTTTCATATTCCCCTCCGTATCTATGCTCAGGGGCGTATCCGGAAAATCGGCCTTCGTCAGTTCTATGATCTTATGGATGGCTCGTTTTTGGGCGTCTATTTTGGGGCCGTGCTGTTTTTGTTGGTAGGTCGGTACGATGCGACCAGACGCAAACGCACCGTCTTTAGTGACTTTCAGTTCGATCAGCGGTGCAATCCCAGCAGGGCCGCTTAGGCTGAAACGCCCGTAGGTGCAAAAGTTGCCGAGGCTGTATGCAATGAACCGGTCTTTGTAAAGTTCCACCGCGCGGGTTACATGGGGGCCGTGGCCAAATACAATGTCCGCTCCTGCATCCACAACGCCACGGGAAAACTTCCAGACATCGCCCCGGTTTTCACCATGGAATGTTTCGGTGCGCTTTGGAACGTGCTGGTGGACAGCGCCTTCTGCTCCACCATGAAAAGAAACGATTACAATGTCAACTTCTTTTTCCAATGCGGCTACAATTGTTTTTGCCCGGGCAATATTGCGCACGTCGCAGGTACCGCTGTTGGGCGCGAATGCGCAAAAGCCGTATTTTACGCCATTTCGCTCGAAAATAGCCGTTTCATCCGTGCCTGCCAAACCTGCATAAGCAATGCCGGCTTCTTTCAAAGCAGCCTTGGCGCGCTTGCGGCCTTCCGCTCCAAAATCGCCCGAGTGGTTGTTGGCCAGACTCAACACGTCAAACCCGGCGTCAACAAAGTGGTTTACATAGCGTTCCGGCGACCGGAAAACATAGCAAACCTTCGGATCCCTGCATGTTTTTGGCGTTCCTCCTTTGTCTATAATGGCGCCTTCATGATTTCCAAAAGTGACATCGGCAGCTTTCAGGGTTTCACGCACATCATCTAAAAGGTTTTTGCCGTCGTTCGCAGGGAGATAACTGGCAGAAGGGTAATTGGTGCCGAGCATCATGTCTCCAACCCCAACAATCGTATAGGTGGAATCAAGGAGCACTTCAGATGAGCTGCCAATTTCTCCTTCTGTTGCCTGAGCTGAAGGCTGAGCGGAGTCGAAGTCAGCCGAAGGAAGGGCGAGGGCTCTATGCCGGTCGTTACTGACCTTTTTTTCTACGGCGCGTACATAAGCTGTAGCGACAAAAGTGATGATCACAATTAAAAAAAGACTTCCAATACGGAAGTCTTTCTGTTGTATCTTATTCAACATCAAAAAGTTGGTTTTTAGTCAAACGATTGATTGGCTGTTTCGGCAGCTTTAACAAGGTCTTGATATTCTTCAGGCGTGAGGCCGTCAATGACGTATTGAATCGGATTCACCTTATCGCCGCGATAAATGACTTCGTAATGGCAATGCGGTGCTGTTGCGGTACCGGTATCGCCAACGAGTCCGATTTTTTGACCTCGAACGACGGTTTGTCCTTCGCGCACATCCATGCGGCTCATGTGGCCGTACAAGGTGCGGTAGCCATAGCCATGGTCAATTTCAACGCATAGGCCATACCCGCTGGAACGGCCAACTTTGACAACCCGACCGGCGCCGGTTGCCTGAATGGGGGTGCCACGGGGTGCTGTAAAGTCAATCCCCGTATGCATTTTCGGCACTTTGAAAACCGGGTGAATACGGTATCCGAAACCTGAAAGCACCTTCACATCCCGGGCAAGCTTGTCGGAACGCACGGGTTTGATAGACGGAATGGCCGCCAATAATTTTTCTTTTTCTTTGGAAACGCCAATGATCGTGTCCAACGAACGCGACTGAAGATCCATCTGACGTTTCAGCCGGTCAATTTTTTCGCGGACGTTAATCATCAGATCGCCGGAGTTCTTGAACTGACGATATTCTTTATAGGCATCGTGGCCACCGGTGCCGCCTTGCCAAACGCTCTGGTCAATTGGCTCCATACCAAATACCATGCGGTGTGCATAAGCGTCGCGCTTTTGCAAATTATCGAGCACTTCGCTCAGGCGGTCTATGCTGCCGGATGCTTCCGTCAGTTCTGCCTTTAAGTATTTGATTTCGTTGAGCAGGACTTTTTCCTTCGGGGAAGGGAAAAGCCGGTGGGAAACTAAAGTGAAGATGAATGCTGTGAAAACAGCGGCACAAACAAATCCAAAAGCACGTAAAAGCTTCATCCTCAAAGGGACTTTGGCTTTTTCGTATTGAAGCGTGTGCGTGTTGTAAATAAATTTTTCCTTACTCATGAATGTTGTTCTTAACCCAGAAATACCTTGATTGTTTGCTTAATAACTGTTCACAAGGCAAAGCGTACAAGGAGCTTAATGGTCCCTCATATTAGTATGTTTGTTGTTTTTTTACTGCTTGTTTGTGTCATTGAAAAATAGCAGTAATACATCCGAGGTGGATCAAAATTAACAGGCGAATCCATATAAAAAAAACTTTAACACCTTTTTTAGACGATTGTGGTATCAAAAAAGTGAAGTCTATTGTTTTTGAACCCAAATAAGTTTTAAATCTAAGCAAATTTCACCGATTTGTCGTTCGTTTATCGGGAAGGGGGTAGCCATAGGGGGATCTTAACTTGTCCGGTTATCCCGGAACGCCAACCGATCCTTCCGGAAACCTCATTATTTATGGTTTGAAAGTGACTCGGTGATTTCAAATCACCCGGTCACTCCGCCAAAATACAGAAACTTGTTTATTCATCGCCACGGCGACATCAGGACGATCTTAAATAGGGTAACTTTGTGGAATCATTATCGTATAGTCATTCAGACAAAAAATTAACCGCTCTATGAAAAAGTTAAACCTGCTCGCATTGTTGCTCCTGATGGCAAATTTTGCAGTTTCGCAAAACAGCGCAAAGCGCTACATTATGCTGGAGCATTTCACCAACACCCGCTGTTCCGTCTGCGCCAGCCAGAATCCGGGGTTTTTCAACACCATCGCCAACTTTGAAGACGATGTACACCATATTGCCTATCACCCGCAATTCCCTTATAACAATTGCTTGTTTTACCTGGCAAATCCGGCGCAAAACAGTGCCCGCGCTGCTTTTTATAATGTTCCCGGTACCCCAAGGGTTTTGCGCAACGGAACCAATTCATCCACGGCAGGCCAGGTGACTGCTGCGATTTTACAAGGGCTTCAGGGGCAGACCAGCCCTATTGGGTTCACGGTTTCGGAAACCTCGGGCGCAAGCCGTACGGCAACTGTACAGGTTCATACCTTTGGCGAGGCGCCTACGGGCAACCTCCGGTTGTTTGTTGCTGTAGCCGAGCGCGAGATCGCTTACAATTCGCCCAATGGCGAAACGCTGCACCACAACGTATTCCGGAAAATGCTGACCGATATTTCTGGCGATGCGTTTACCGCGGCAGCTTCTGGCAGTACAACGACCCTGAGCTTTCCTTACACCATCGAAAATGGCTGGAATGCGGACGAAATTTATGTGCTGGCTTTTGTTCAGAATATAGATACCAAAGAAGTGCTCAATTCCGGTACGCGGTTCGACCCGGTTGTGACCTCCGCAGGCGAAGCGACCGAAGCTTCTGAATTTAAGGTTTTCCCGAACCCGGCTTCCGGATTGACCAATATACAGTTCCACGAACCGCTCACGGGCCTGCTCTCGATCCTCGATGCCCGGGGCGCAGTGCTCTGGAACAACCGGATTGACCAGGTTCAAAACACCACAGCGGACATGAGCGCTTTTGCGCCG
>JALHRK010000023.1 GCA_022841505.1 Saprospiraceae bacterium
TCCTATACGGCTCCAGGAAATTCTGATCCGCCAGCGATATCCGCTTCAATGAATCGTTAACGCATTCGAGCACAAAAAAAAACAACTATGAAAAAGAGAAGAGACGTCTTTGACGCTTTTCGCGAAAGTGGCCAACAGCTAAAAGTAACCCCCTCCGGCTCGGCCTGGCGCAAATTGGAAGGCAAGCTGGACGCACAGCGGCGCAGGCGGCGCATTCAGTTTTTCGGCATCACCAGCATTGCTGCAGTGCTTGCTTTCGTGGTCGCTTTGGCAGCTATTCTACCTTTGTTAGACAACAATAGCCGGAACGCTTACGCCGAAAAGGAAAATCCGGCACCCCAAAGCTTTGAAGTCCTGACTCCTGTTTCAGAGGCAGACGAAACCCCGATCCGTGCGGTTGAATTTTCGAGGCAGCATGAGCGGGCTGCCCGCCCCATTGCAGAAGGGAGCAGGGACCGGAAATTAATTCTGGCTTTTCAGGTTGTTGAAACCAGCAAGTCGAAATGAAAGTTTTGATAAACACCCTGGCTTTTCAAACAAAACGGAGCCGATTGTTTTGTATATTTGTAGGTAAATCGTATAAATGAAATCGGTATTCCCAGGCATGGATCCTTTTCTGGGAGGTCATTTATGGCCGGATGTACACAGCAGTTTGGCTAGTGTCATAAAGGAATTGTTGGCTCCTTTGCTTGCCCCCAAATACGTTGCTCGCCTTGAAACATATACAGTAGTCGCCTGAAATGCCATTAGGCATCCCAATAATTTGGGATGCCTAATGGCATGTTTGCTAAAAAACAATTAATTAGAATATGTCAAATCCTTTAGAGTTCGATTGCTATGGTCGTTTCGACTCCGCTCAACGACCATAGCAATCGAACTCTAAAGAAAAACCTTTTCTAGTCTCGTACCAACTCAAAATCCGTCCGCCGGTTCTGAGCCCGTCCACTTTCACTGCTGTTGGAACCGACCGGTTTATCCGGGCCATTGCCAACGACAATGAAACGGTTCGCCGACATGCCATGCGCCTTGGCTAAGTAGTCCGCAACCGATTGCGCCCGTTTCTGAGAAAGGGCAATATTGGAAGCGCGATTACCCACATTATCGGTATTGCCTTCGATACGAATTCTGGAATTCCCGAAAGCTTTCGCAATGTCTACGAATTCTTTGTCAATGATGTATTTCGCATTTTCATCCAGCAAAAACTCGCCGCTCCGGAAACTGATGCTCACGCGTTTGGTGGCAAAAGCTTCTTTTTCTTTTCCTTCATCCGCAGCAACTTTGGTAAAAGCCTTTTGCCCTTCTGCTGCATGTTCGCTTCCGCTGAGCGAGTTCGTAGCAGTGACCAATCCTGGATAGGCGATCTGGCGGAATAATGGAACACGTCCTTCAATGTAGTTCAGCGCAGCATATTTTTCAGACATGTTGGTGTACAGGTTATTACCCGTTACGCCTTTGAAGCCCGAGTTCAGGCCAAAGAAGTTTTGGTTGTCGCCATGCGTAACTAAGCGCACATTGCCAATCATCTGGTCGGCTTCATCCGTTGTCAGTGCGGTGCCGCGTTCTGTGAATTCTTCTGCCAGAATTTGGGCAGCTTTCCTGCGGGATTCTTTGGAAGCATTAATTTCGGCGGCGCCGCGCATCCAGCCTTCGTACAACTTTTGAAGCTTTGCTTTATTTTTTTCCGCGTACTCGCGCTTTGCCAAAAAAACATCGGCAATGATGAACGAAGCAGACCGGGTGCTTTCCAAAATACGCGAACCGGGCACTGCTTTTGTGCAAAGGATGTCGTCCGGGCTCCACACCACAGCAGCATCCACATTGCGGCTTTTGAACACTTCCGCTGCGTCAATGGCGTTTGGCTGTGCAACAATCTCTATATCATTGGCGGTAAGGCCGCCCGCTTCGAGCAACCAAAGCAGGAAAGAATGCGAAGGCGTCAACTCGGCAACAGCAACTTTTTTGCCTTTCAGGTCAGATACTTTCGTAATGCCGGGCCGCGCGACTACGGCGTCGCCGCCCCTCGACCAGTCGGATTGGAAAACCACAACCGGGTCAAAATCCGCGAGTCCGTTTACTTCTGTAGGAAATGCGTCTATCGTTTGCCAAAGCAGGTTGACTTCATCCGCCTTAAAAGCATTCCTCGAAGCTTCAAAATCATCCAATACTTTAAATTCAACATCAATGCCGTATTCTTTTGAAAAGCGGGACTTGGCACTGGCTTCAAAGCCTTCGTTGAAGTATTGCCCGCCAGCGTATCCGCCCCAGGTAACAACGCCGACCTTAATGACGTCGTCGTCTCCGGCGCTGCTTTTGCTGTTAGACTTTTTCTCTTCTTTGGTTTCCGATGTGCCGTCCGCGGCGCCATCCAAAACTCCGGAATATTTTAATCCAAAAAAAGTACCACCCAAGACTGCCAGAACGATGAGCAGTTTGGAAAAGGTAGTGAGTCGTGCTGCCATGATTGGTTAATTATAGAGAAGTGTGAGGTATAAGATTTTACAGGGTATGCTATGGGGAAATAACTACGCCCGACGCCAATTCATGTGCCGGGCGTAATTATGCTGTTTTATACTAAGATTCAAAGAAGTTGTCGTACTGGTTTTTGTGGCTCGTTTCGCGAACCGGGGTTTTCATCGGTTCATTCAAATCGAGCACTTCTGTTTCATCGTTTGCCTGAACGAGCAAGCGTTGTTTTTCTTCGCCCAACAGGAAAGAAACGCCTTCGTTTTCCCATTTTTCCAGCATTTTCAGGCCTTCCTCTTCAAAAATACCATTCTGGAGATCCACAGAATCCATAAACCCGGAAGACATTTCCATAAACCGCTCCATTTCACCAACTTTATTGGCCACATCTTCGGTGATGGCTTCCATTGCCATATCGAACATGGCGCGTTTATCCGGATCGCCGGAGATGATGCTCATGGCCGAACGCATGGCGCCGTGGCTGGCGTGGATGGCTTTGCGCTCCTGCTCTTTTACGTCCACCTGGTCTTTGATGTCTTCCATCAAAACCTGAGAGTTTTCGTACATTTTGGTCAGAACGCGGTAAAGGATTTCCATTTTTTTGTACAAATCCTCAAGGCGAATATTGGATTCCTGAAGGCGGCCTGCACGGCGGGATTTCAGGATCATCACCGATTGTTTGTTCGTTTCCTTTGCCTTGCTGGCGATGTGCAGGTTGCTTTGGATTTCTTTTTTGTTGTTGACAATGACTTCCTGCAGCTTGTGCATTTGTCCGCGCAACTGGCTGATCTGGCGGTTCATTTTGCGCAGGTTGTCCGATAAATCCTCGACATAAGTTTTCAGAATGCCGATGGGATCAATTTGCACAAAAAGGCCGGTCAACCACCGCATGATGCTTTTATAGCCGTACCAGACTAAATTCCGCATTTTCGGGTCGAGTACCATATAAACGATGGCGCCGATCGCGACCAGCATCAAGCTCAGATAGAGCGTATTTTGGGCCAGGGTCAACAAAAATGGCAGAGCCGTGTAAAGCAGAAAACCGCCGCCCAGTAACACTCCGCCCAATACCAGCGCTCCGGTGACACCTTCGGGGCGTTGCCAAAATGATTTAGCTTTAAATTCTTTGCTGTAATTTTCCATTAGAAACCGATTGATTTTTCCTTTTGAGCAATTGCCCTGTAAATATAATGCAAGATGTAAAACCTCCATAACAGGAGTCAAAAAACATGCCGTTCCTTTCAGGTTTTCTTCTTCAACATGCGGGAAATCATATAAACGCCTGCCAATACCAGCGCCACAATGACGGCAAGGTAGATGAGGTTGAAAGCAATGGACAACAAGGCCGGCAAAAACCGGATGAGTACGATGGCTGCCAAAACGATGACGCCAATGCCTACGACTCTGTTGATCTGTTGTTGTTGCATGATCGTTATTTTAAGAAGTTTTTGATGTTATCGAGATCGCCGCGAATTTGCTGTACCAGCGCTTCATAAGACGCAACGAAATTGCTTCGGGTAGTTTCCACTTTAACGCTGGCTTCCGTCATTTCCTGCTTCATTTGTTTGGCTTTCGCCTGATCCGCTTCTATTTCAACGGTGAGTTGCTTGATTTGCTCCGCTTTTGCTTTAATGGCTTCTTCCAGTTTGAGGATGTGTTGTTCTTTTTCCCCAATTTGCTTCGCTTTTTGGTTGTTCACCGCCGTCTCAAACTTCTGCTCTTCCTGTTTTAACACATTCAGATAATGCTCACCGGTTTGCAGGAGTCGCTCCACCGTCACGCCCATCGTCTGCGCCATGGCAAAGGCGGATTGATAGCGGGTTTGCTCGTCCATGGGCATTTTTTTCAGCGAATTGAGCGATTGTTTGAATTCCAAATAATCAAACCCATCCACATTATTTTGCTCCATCGCTTTGAACAGCACCTCTGTCAGCTCCGGCACTGCTTTCCCTGGTTCAGCAGGCCCGGTTGCAGGCGCAGCGTTTTGGGTTGTTTTGGAAGCAGGTTGCTGTTCTTTCAGACCCGCTTTACCTTGCTGAGGGTCTGACGAAGGCGCTTTATTTGAATTTTCTTCTTCAACAACAAAAAGGGACTTCAGATTTTTAAACATGCTTAGAATATTGTGATGTTGCAAAGATAACACGTAAATGCGGCGAATGCGTTGCGTGCGTTAGACTAAAAAGGATTAAAACTCTACAAAGGAAGAAAAAAAGCGCTGATTCTACAAAGGAAGCCCCTATTCCATACTTTTGCGCGATAATCTGTTGCCTATGACTTTCGATGTTACGATTCCTGTATTAAACGAAGAAGCGACGCTTGCGCAAAATGTGCGCATCCTGCATGCTTTTCTGAAAACGCATTTCCAGGAACACAGCCAATGGCGCATTGTGATCGCCGATAATGGCTCTACCGACAAAACCCCAGAAATCGGTCGTCAACTGATGGCCGAATTTCCGGAAGTTGCTTTCCTCAAAGTGCCGAAAAAAGGCGTTGGCTTAGCGCTAAAAACTTCCTGGGGGCAATCACAAGCCGACATCGTAGGCTATATGGACCTCGATCTGGCTACCGATTTATCTCATTTCCTGGAAGCTTACGAGGCCATCGCGCACAAAAACTACGACATCGTTTATGCCACCCGCCTCCACCGGCGCTCAAAAGTCATCGGAAGAACCCTGAAACGGGAAATTGCGTCCAGGGTATTCAACCTGTTGCTGAAAATCTACCTCGGCATCCGGTTTTCAGACGGCATGTGTGGTTTTAAATTCCTGAAACGCAGCGTATATGAAGGGCTCCGCCAGGGTGGCGCCCAAAACGACGGCTGGTTTTTTTCCACAGAACTTTTAGTCGTTTCTGAGTGGAAAGGCCTGAAAATATTTGAATTACCCGTTACCTGGACCGACGACACCAGCAGCAGCCGGGTGCAGGTGATTCCGTTGGCTAAAAAATACATCGCCGACATGCGGGCCCTGCGCCGGAAAAAATTTGCAAAATCCGATTCCCTGCCATCATGACTTTTTTGAAACGACTCTCTTCCCACCAGGCGGGCATTCTTGCAGTGGTGGTTGCTGCGATTTTGTGGAGTACCGGCGGACTCTTCATTAAATTACTGCCATTCGATCCGTTCACCATCCTGTTTTACCGCTCGGCGATTGCTGCGGTTTTGTTTGGCTATATCTGCCGCCGCAAACTTTTCGACATCAACCGCAAAATGGTTATTGCGGTGCTGTTCTACACAGCTTTGCTGGTTTCTTTTGTGGTGGCAACGAAGCTCACAACTGCGGCCAATGCCATTTTTTTGCAATACACCGCCCCGATCTACGTCCTGCTCATGGAACCCCTGCTGTTTCGCCTGAAATTAGAACGCATCAACGTGTTGACCATCCTGGTTTGCATCGCCGGTATGCTTCTTTTCTTCGTCGGAGACCTGCAGGTGGGCAATATGGGCGGCAACTTGCTGGCTTTACTGTCCGGCATTTGTCTGGCCGGTTTTATGCTGACTCAGCGCATCAATCACCCTGATAAGCAGGAAGTTTCGATCTTTTGGGGCAATATTCTGGTGGCTTTGGTGGGATTGCCCTGGTTTTTGGAATCGGCTACTCCTACCCTGCCGCAATGGGGCATGATTGCGTTTTTGGGGTTGGTCCAAATTGGGTTTGGTTACCTGTTGTTTACTTATGGCTTAAAACGCACCTTAGCTGTGGAAAGCGCCCTGATTGCCATGCTGGAACCCATTCTGAACCCGGTCTGGGTATTCATTGGTTATGGCGAACGCCCGGCCAATCTGGCCATTCTTGGCGGATTGGTCATTATTGCCATGCTGGTCATCCGGACAATTGTCACCGAACGGGCCAAATTGCGCAGAAAGCAGGCTGCTTTTTGACCGATTCAGGGCAAACTGATTATCTTTCTGCCACTTTGATTAGTGTCTGTCTTTAGAGTCCGATAGCTGCGTTATGCGAGGGCCAGAAAAGCGTCATTTACGCGAGTAAACTCCGATTTTCTGGCCCTCGCATGCCTTGCTCTCGAACTCTAAAGAACAGACACCGACTAAAAATTAATGTTGACACTAAGATGAACCACTCGTTTCTCGCAGCTTTGCTCTTGCTTTCAACCGGAATTTGCGCCCAATCCGTTGCGCCAAAAGTCGAAAACATCGCCATTCCCGGCACGCAACAATCTTTCCGGATGGCCTTGCTGCCTGCCGGAACCTTTGAGATGGGTAGTCCAGAAACGGAAGCTGGCCGGGCTGCCAATGAAGGGCAGCATCAAGTGGAAGTCAACAGCTTTTGGATCGGTGTGCATGAAGTGACGTTCGACGAGTTTTTTTGTTTTCAGTTCAAAGAATTTGACTCTGATACGGCTGCTACACCGGATTTTAAAGCCGACGCCGTGGCACGCCCTTCCCCACCCTACTACGATTTTACGTATGGCCGGGGAAAAGCAGACGGATTTCCGGCGACGACCATGACCCAGCAGTCCGCCCTCCGTTATTGCCAGTGGCTATCCGACAAAACTGGCGATTTTTACCGCTTGCCAACGGAAGCAGAATGGGAATACGCCTGCCGTGCTGGCACAAATTCCGCCTATTCCTGGGGCAACGACGCTTCCAAAGCGCTGGAATACGCCTGGTTTTTTGAAAACAGCAGCGGTTCTTATCAAAAAACCGGCACAAAAAAGCCCAATCCCTGGGGTTTGTACGATATGCACGGCAATGTGATGGAATGGTGCCTCGATTTTTATGTGGAAGACTATTTTCAACGCTTAGATACAGCATCGGTCAACCCTTTGATCTTACCCACCAAAAAACACTCTCGCACCCTGAAAGGCGGCAGCTTTGAAGACGATACCCCAGCCCTGCGCAGCGCTGCCCGCCGCAAAAGTGACCCGAAATGGCAGGCCCGCGATCCTCAAATTCCAAAAAGTAAGTGGTGGAATCCGGAATCGCCGTTTGTCGGTTTTCGAATCATACGGGAAACGAAACCAGTTTCCAAAGCGGAACGGGATCGGTTTTTTGAGCAGGTCATTAAGGATTGAAGGTATCAATTACAACGATAAACTATACACAGATGAGTAAAACAACCAGACGCGAATTCATCAAAACGTCCACCGCAGTAACCGGTGGCATGATGCTTGGAGGCCTCTCCTTAGCACAAGCGGCCAACAGCTTTACAGACGACGCCATCAAAGTGGCTTTGGTTGGCTGCGGCGGACGCGGCACCGGAGCGGCGGTACAAGCCCTGCTGACGAAACAAAACGTAAAATTGGTGGCTATGGCTGATGCTTTCCGGCATCGCCTCGACGACGCTTACAAAAGCATTACCGCCGACGACCTTGCCGACGTCATTGGCGTAGAAGGCAACGTCAAAAGCCGGGTAGATGTGCCCGAAGAGCGCAAATATGTTGGTTTTGATGCTTACAAAAAAGCCATCGCGCACGCCGACGTGGTCATCTTAGCCACGCCGCCGGGCTTCCGTCCGGATCATTTTGCCGAGGCCGTCGCGCAAGGCAAGCAGGTTTTTATGGAAAAACCGGTTGCCACCGATGCGCCGGGCATCCGCAAAGTGCTGGAAGCTGCCGAAATGGCAAAGCAAAAGAAACTGAATGTGGTGGTTGGCCTGCAACGCCACTACCAAAAGGTCTACCGCCAATGGGTGGACATGCTGCAAAACGGCGCTATCGGAGACATCGTTTCTTCGCGGGTGTACTGGAATATGGGCGCATTATGGGTGAAGCCCCGCAAACCGGACGCTACTGAAATGGCTTATCAGATGGACAACTGGTACTATTTCAACTGGCTGTGTGGTGACCACATCGTGGAACAGCACGTTCATAACATTGACGTCTCCAACTGGGTGAAACAGGCCTACCCGATCCGCGCTTACGGCAGTGGCGGGCGCCAGGTACGCGTGGGCAAAGAATACGGTGAAATTTTCGACCACCACGTGGTGGAGTTTGAATACGCCGACGGATCGCGCATGTTCAGCCAATGCCGCCAGATTCCGGGTACGAAAGAATCCGTAACGGAAGCTTTTCACGGCACCAACGGCACAGCTCCCTGGCCGGGCCGCATCCAGACCCGCAGCGGCTATGCGCTGATGAATTACAACGACAAAGGCGATCCGGATCCATACCAGAATGAGCACGATGAGTTGTTCGCAGCCATTGCAAAATCAGAATACAAATTTGCCGACGCAGAAAACGCGGCGAAAAGTACGATGACGGCCATCATGGGCCGCATGGCCACTTACTCCGGTCAACTCATCGAGTGGGACGCCGCGCTCAATTCTAAAATCAACCTGATGCCGGAAAAATTGGATTGGAACGCTAACCCGAAATTGTTGCCCGGAGCGGATGGGATGTATGCTTGTGCGGTGCCGGGAATTACGAAAGTGGTGTAATAATTTGAAAATTTGAAGATTTGAAAATTTGATGATTCGAAGGGCGGGAAGATGCAATGTGAATTTTCGAATGATGTAAAAAGCTTCCTTAGCGGCCTTTGTGAGAGATTGTTTCCCGCAAAGGTCGCAAGGGATACGCTAAGTCCGCAAAGCAAGACGCCATCCTTAACGCCCTTTGCGAGTCCGTTGCGTTCTTTGCGGGGAATCTTAAATGTATACACCATCTTTAACCTTTCTAAATTTTCCTTCGTTCTTTTTCTGCTACTTCCGATTCTCTTAACTTCACAACAACGATACGAGTTTTCCCACCCCCAAATGGGCACCGTTTTTCGCCTGGTTTTTTACACCGAAAAAGACTCAGCAACCGCACAGTCTATTGTTTCCCATATTTTTGCAAGGGTGGATACCCTGAACGCCATTTTTTCCGATTACCTCCCTGAAAGTGAACTCAACCGCCTGAGTGACCAAGCTGGGAGCGGCGAAAAAATTCAGGTTTCTGAAGCGCTTTGGAGTATCCTTCAACAAGCCAAACGCTACGCCAAAGCCAGCGACGGCGCTTTTGATCCCACAGTAGGTGCATTGACAAGGCTGTGGCGGCGGGCACGCAACCTGAAAGAACCACCCGATTCGACGCGGATTGCCGCTGCCCTCGAAACGGTGGATTACCGCTCGATTCGCTTGTACAAAAACCGCCGTGTTCAATTGAAAATAAAAGGCGCCCGTTTTGACCTTGGCGGCATCGCGCAGGGCTACGCTGCGGATGAATGCCTGACAATGCTTCGGGAATCAGGGATTTCCATCGCTTTGGCGGATGCTGGCGGCGATATTGCACTTGGCGATGCGCCACCCGGCGCTAAAGGTTGGAACATTGAGCGAATCACGTCGGATTCCACTAAAGAAACCCTGGTTTTAGCAAACTGCGGCATCACGACTTCCGGGGCAACTTACCGATATTTTGAGGCTGCCAATAGCGTCAGGTATTCTCATATTGTAGATCCGCGAACGGGCTGGGGGATCACAGAGCAGCGGTTGGTGACGGTGCTGGCTCCTAATGCGGTTACTGCAGATGCTTGGGCGACGGCATTGTCGGTTAGTGGAAAAGCAAGCAGAAAAATCGGATTCAAGATTAAGATATGGATAATTCCAATTTGAAAATTAGGTGATTTTAAGATTTGAAGATGCCGTTCTAATCTTCAAATTTTCAAATCAACTCATCTTCAAATCACTTCCCTTCTTCCATCAACTTCCGAATATTCTTTTCTATCACAACCCCTTCCCCTTGTGGATCCAAAGCTGCCGATTTTGTCGCCAATTGCAGGGCGGTGCGGATATTTTCCGGGTCATAGCGCGAAAGTTTGTACGTGCCAAAGTTCTTTTTCAAAAAGTATTTGGCGCAGTTGGCCAATTCGGCTGGGTCCATTGAAGCGGAACAGTCGGCTTCCTTCATCAACCCATTTTCGATGCGCTGCTGAATGGTGAGCGGGGCAATGTAGCCGGTTTTGTCTAAGTTTATGATGTCGCTAAAATAAGGGAAGAAATACGGGCCGGAGCCGAGCAGAACCCGCTCGCCTTTCGGCGAAAAAGCCACCGAATAACAAGTTCCACGCAGGTTCCAGGTATAAGCGGGTTGGGTATTGTTCCTTTGGCCAGTGTGCCATAAATGGGCTGTTTTATCTTCACAGCCAGTTAAAATAGTCAGCCCATCCGGAGAAAAAGCGACCGACCTGATGGCCGATGTAAATCCTGTATAGCGTTCGATTTCGACGCCCCTCAAATCCCAGATTTTGGCTGTTTTATCCCAACCTCCGGTCAACACACGCTTTCCGTCGGAGGAAAATGCAACCGACAGCACGCCGGATTCATGGCCCCGAAAAGTCTGGATGGTTCTCCCGGTCAAATCCCAAAGCCGTGCAAGGTAATCCCAACTGCCCGTCAAAACGCTTTGTCCGTCGGGCGCAAATGCGACGGACCAAACGCTGGATTGGTGGCCAGAAAAGGTTTGAAGTTCTTTGCCGGTCAAATCCCAAAGCTTAGCCGTTCGGTCAAAACTACCGGTTAATACGGAATTGCCGTCCGGTGAAAAAGCAACTGCGGTAACCCCAAAAGTATGTCCGGAAAAGGTCTGAAGTTCCTGCCCGTTAATGTCCCAAAGTTTGGCGGTGCCGTCCCAACTTCCGGTTAGCACCCGTTTTCCGTCCGGTGAAAATGCCACCGAGGAAACGACCTCTGCGTGGCCTTTAAAAGACTGGAGTTCGCGTTCACTCAAATCCCAGAGTTTGACGCCGCCGTTCCAGGTTCCGGTCAAAATGCGTTGCCCGTCGGGGGAAAAAGCCACAGATCGGACGATTTCCGAGTCTCCGGCAAAATACCGGGGTTCGATTCGCCGCATGTCCCAAAGCTTCACAACCCCATCTTCACTGGCGGTCAGAAAATTGCTCCCATCCGGAGAAAAAGCCAAAGAGCTTACGGCTTTGGTGTGCCCCATGCAGACCTGAAGTTCCCGTCCGTTCAAATCCCAAAGCTTGGCGGTGGTATCAAAACTGCCGGTCAGCAGGTATTTCCCATTGGGGGCAACCGAAATGGGCCAAACAGCCCCTTCATGGCCAAAAAAAGTTCGAATTTCTTTTCCTTTTAAATCCCACAACTTAGCCGTTCTGTCCAAACTGCCGGTCAGCACGTTTTTTCCATCCGGGGTAAACTCCACAGACCAAACAGCGGCAGTGTGCCCCAAAAACGTTTCCAGTTCCCGGCCTTTCAAGTCCCATAATTTGGCGGTGCCGTCTTCGCTGCCGGTGAGTATGGATTGTCCGTTCGGAGCGAAGGCCACCGCCTGAACAGCGTCTTTATGGCCGCTGAATACCTGGAGTTCCTGGCCGTTTATATCCCAAAGTTTGGCAACCTTATCCAAGCTACCAGTCAGTATAAGCTGCCCATCGGGTGAAAAAGCGACCGATTCCACCCCTTCCTGGTGCCCTGAAAAAGTCCGGATTTCACGCCCGTTCAAATCCCAGAGCTTGGCCGTTTTATCCAAGCTACCCGTCAGTACAAATTGCCCGTCGGGAGAAAAAGCAACCGATTCTACCCCTTCGCGGTGCCCCATAAAAGACTGGATTTCGTGGCCGTTTAAGTCCCACAGTTTCGCCAATTTATCGCTACTGCCCGTCAGGATGCGCTGCCCGTCGGGAGAAAACACGACAGATAAAACCTCGGCAGCGTGTCCGACAAAAGTAGCGGTGGCAAAAGTATTTGCGGGGTCGCTCAACAGGTTGAAGCGGTTTTTAATGTACAAAGGACTCTCACCCATCGTAACCAGACAAGCTTCGTGGGTCAGGCGCAGGAGTAAGGTGCGGTCGTAATTCGGCTGCGCCATCAAATCGGTCATTTTTGAAGTCAATTCTGCAGCGCGGGTGCTTCTGGCAAAAGCTGCTTTTTCAGCATCAATGCCGGCGCTGATCGAATCGAGTAGCCCGGCGATGGTTTGCGTCGTTCCCGGGCACAGGGGCAACGCAGCTTCACAATATTCCCGGGCGGCAAGCCATTTTTTAGCAGCAAGATTGACCCGGGCTTTTTGCAACATTTCCCGGCAAAAGCGCGGATCCTGAGCGAGGAGTTTACAAGCAAACAACAAAAACAGAACGGTACATATCTTTTTCATAAACGAGGCAGCATTTGGGTCTGGCTTTATTCGATTTCTTTCAACAGCGCAATAATTTCCGCATTGGCTTTGTCCAATTTTTGCGCTTCCAATAAAATTTGATGGGCCATATCCCGATCCCCTACCCGCATCATCCGACGGGCTGAGGCAATGTATTTTTCCACCTCAATGCGGTTCCGTTCTGCTTTTTCGGCCTCAAGCTCAGCAATTCTTTTTTTTGCTTCCTGCAACGCAGTTTCTACGGTTTGTTTTTCAAGCCGGGCAATGCTATCCTTCCGAAGCGTTTCTTTGATGTTTCCTTCTGCAATCCGGATGTTTTCCTCTGCCGTACGCAGTTGTTTTTCTGCCGCCTGTTTTCCTTTTTCCGCTACGGCATACAACCAAATCACAAGGACTAAGGCAATAAGAGAGATGACGTTTATGGTCGTTACAACCATTCGCAATCGCCTTCTCAAAAGGCTGTGCCGTTGACTGGGTATTTCTTTTTCCTTAATCATGGCGGTCATTTTCGGGGATCCTTGTTGGCGGTGATAAAAGCTGGTCAACAATTTTCTCCCTGTGTGTTTATCTCATATTCAAAAAAGAATGGAATTCTTTGGAAAGCGCAAGCTAAGGATTTACGGTAAAATTGCCAATAGTCCCGAGTTTTGGAAATCAGAATAATTGACCTGAGAAAACATCGCCCCATTGGAAACAGGTATAAAAAAATCCGCTATACTTGCAAAAGCTGGATCGTTCATTCGGGCTTTTTCATCAAAACGCATCTTTTCCTATGTCAAAATTCCTGTCTACCTTCACTTTGTTAATGATGTTGCTGCAAACTGATGCTTTATTCGGGCAAATCAAACTGCCGCGCTTATTGGGAAATAATGCTGTCCTTCAGCGCGACTTGCGCTTGCCTTTACGAGGCCAGGCTGCAAAAAAAAGCAAGGTTTCCATCGTTTTTGCCGGGAGCTCTTACGAAACACGCTCCGATAAAGATGGCAATTGGGCCATAGAACTGCCGCCCCTTGCAGCCGGCGGGCCTTTCCAGATGCGGATCCGCGATAAAAATGAAATCTTGATACTCGACAACATCCTCGTTGGCGATATTTGGGTCTGCTCGGGTCAATCGAATATGGAATGGGTTTTGCGGGAAGCGAACAACGCCGAATCAGAAATTGCAGCAGCAAACGACCCAATGATCCGGCATTTTTATGTGGAACATACTGCTTCATTGCGGCCGATAGACACCCTGAAAAGTGGTAGCTGGAATGTGTGCAGCCCTGCAACAGCAGGCGATTTCACAGCCGTGGGTTATTTTTTCGCAAAACACCTGCGCGAAAAAACGGGTGTGCCCATTGGCCTCCTGCACAGTTCCTGGGGAGGAAGCCGCATTGAACCCTGGATGGATGCGGTGACTTTGGGCTTTAAAGATGCCAGTGACCTGGAATTATATCTTGGGCAACGCTTAGCCTTGCAGAAGGCACGGATTGACGAATTTTTAAATAATAAATTCGGCGGTCAGATACCTCTTGAGGACAAAGGAATACAAAACGGGAAAGCCGTTTGGGCTGCACCCGACTTCAACGATGGGGATTGGCAAACCATGAGTTTGCCCGGTTTATGGGAAGGCCAGAGCTGGGAAATGCTCGACGGCATCGTCTGGTTTCGGAAAGAAATTACCCTAACGGAGGCAGAGGCGGCCCAGGCGGCTACGTTAGGCCTGGCGATGATTGACGACAGCGATGAAGCCTGGATCAATGGTGTCCGGGTTGGCGGTATGCAGTTAAAATACAATGTAATACGCAGTTATGAAATCCCAACCGGGGTTTTGCGCGCCGGAAAAAATGTAATCGCTGTTCGGGTGGAAGATACGGGTTACGGCGGCGGTTTTCACGGGAAGGCGGAATTGCTTTATCTCCGGACTTCAGCAGGTGAAATGTCGTTGGCCGGCAACTGGAAAATGAAGGTAGGCAAAGCGTTGGGCAGTTTGCCCGGCGCAAACGACAACCAATTGCCAACCAAACTTTACAACGCCATGATCAAACCCATCCAGTGGTTTCCAATCAAAGGCGTGATCTGGTACCAGGGCGAAAGCAATGCGGACAACGCCGCAGATGCCGTGGCTTATCAGACCTTATTTCAAAAAATGATCACGCAATGGCGGCAGCAATGGGGAGTCGGCGATTTTCCGTTCCTTTTTGCCCAACTGGCAAACTACCACGCCCCGGAACCAGAGCCGGGTAACGCCAGCTGGCCGCTGCTCCGCGAAGGACAATCGGCAGCTTTGAGTCTGCCAAATACAGCACAGGCGGTCATCATTGATATTGGCGATGCCAGCGACATCCACCCCCGGAACAAACAGGATGTTGGATACCGTTTGGCCCTTGGCGCCCGCCGATTCGCTTATGGAGAAAAAGAAATTGTTTACAGCGGCCCCACCTTCAGGGGGATGATCGTGGATCAGGCAAAGGAAGGAAGCGGTCGCCCGGCGTCGTTGCGTATGCAGTTCAACAACCAGGGTAGCGGGTTGATCGCCAAAGGCGACCGCTATGGATATCTTCGGGGTTTTGCAATTGCTGGCGCCGACCGGAAATTTGTATGGGCTAAGGCGGTCATTGAAGGCAACGACGTGGTCGTCTGGAGCGAAAAAGTGCCCATCCCGGTCGCTGTGCGCTACGCCTGGGCTGATAATCCGGACGACGCCAACCTGTTTAATGTGGAAGGGCTGCCGGCTTGCCCTTTCAGAACGGATAAATGGTGAGGTTTTGTTATAAGAGGCAAGGGGCAAGGGGCAAGGGGCAAATATGCAAACTGGCACAATCCTAATTTGCCAATTTGCCCCTTGCCAACTTGCAAACTTGCCTCTTACACCCCGGTTGCGGACTGAGATTTAGTCTGATTTTCAGGTTTATAATAGAGGTTGTGCGGAAAAGTCGGCCCTGGCGGTTCCGGTATGGCTGCCAGTTCGGCGTCCGTTTCTGCCCGACGACGGCGGAGTTCAAGCAATAAACTTTCTTCCCCTTTGCGCATCGCCCAAAGGTGATTGGCGGAAAAAACCGGTCGCAATAAAAAACTCAGCATTTTGAGCAGGGGTTTTTCTGCGTTGATCCGCCAATCGTAGGTAATCTCACAGTGTTGCTCGTCTGCCTGTTTGAACGTCCAAACGCCCGTGCCTGCAAAATCACCGACCGCATCCAAAGAAAATCCCGTAGGGAAATGGGTTTCTGTGACGTTGAATTGCCAGCGCAGCGTGTAGGGCAACCAGCCTTTGGTAAACAGGGACACCACTTTACCAACGCCACCAGGCCTGCCCTTTTCCAATTGCTTCACTTCGAGGTAAACACTGGGCCACCAACGGGGTAACGCTTCCACATCTTCAAGAATGCGGTAGACCTCTTCGCATGTGGCCTCTACGCGCCAGTGGGTGATAAAGTGATAAGTATTCATGATGTGCTGCTTTAATGATTATGGGAAAAGGGGCAAGTTTGCAAATTCCCAACTTGCCTCTTGCCTCTTGCCAATTTGCCTTTTGCACCTTGCCCCTTCTATTAATTGTCAGTTATTCTTAGGCGCGGGAGCAGGCAATGCACCTAATTGTGCCAAAAGCCCCAAAAAATCGGCGTTCAACCACAATTCTTTGGCTTTTCCATTTTCAAAGTGGAAAGTAACCGTTGCGGTAACGACCACTTTGCGGCCGGTTTTAGGAATCCCCTGGAAAGCGGCTCCGGTGTGTGTGCCTTCCAGTTGGTGGCGCCTTACAACTTTGTCGCCTTCAGAAATCACATCCAGCGTTGTAAACTTTGCATCCGGGAACGCTGCCAATATCTCAGACATTGCCATGTGATAACCCTTCACATCTATTGTTTGTGGCCCCCAGCCATGAAAGCGGGCATCTGCAGTATAGTGTTTGACGACGGCGTCTAAGTTGCGGTTGTTCAGTTCGGCAAAAATTTGGTCGGATACTTCTTTGTTCGAGCTTTGCGTCAAGCCTTTCATCAATTGTGCGTTAAAAGCAGCCAGGTCAAAAGCGATTTCCAGGCGAATTGCTTTTCCAGATGCGTCAAAAGTCCAGTATTGCAAAAACGGAAGTTCAACGCGATTGCCTGTAGGCGGATTGCCCATGAGGGAACCTGTGTTCGTACCTAAAAACAAGCCCCGGACTGCCGCCGTCATTTTTCCTTCCGTGCATTCTAATATTTTGTGTTGGATATCGGGAAAACCGGCCCGAAAAGTCATACCAACGCCTTTATAAGCCTCTAAATTTAATGGCGCAGGCGAAAATGGCAGAAAAACCTGGATGTCAGGGCTGAGAAACTGCACTGCTTTGTCAAATTCACCCAGGTCTACCGCTGACCAAAAGCTGCGGACCTGGGTTTCGAGTTTACCGGCATGCGCGGTTTGAAAAGCGGCAAACAGCAATGCGATCAGAATGGAAGTTTTGAACGATTTCATAATGTAAAGGATAAGGTAAGTGAGTAATCAGATTAAATGTCACATCTACCCTGCAAAATTGGCCCTGCAAACCACTGGCAATCAACCCGCTGAAAACAGGATTTTTTTCTACCGGAAAAAGGGGATTTTGCATACAGGACTTGCGAAGACGGTAAGGAATGCGGTACATTGGGTAAAATTTAAGCGCTTATGCCAATGAAGCCCTTGTTATCCGTTGCGCTGTTGTTGTGCTTGATCTCCGGGCCGATGCTGGGTCAGGATGCCTCTAAGCAGGATAGTTTATTGAAATTAGCGCGGGAGGCGCCATCAGATACCGCTAAAGTGTGGGCGCTGATGGAAACTGGCAAGCTCTTTTTAAACAAGCAATCGGATACGGCAGTGTTTTACCTCAATCAGGCGCTGCACTTAGCGGAAAGCATCCAATTTGAGCGAGGGGTTGCGCGTTGCCGGATCAATAAGGCAGTGGGCCTGTACGATCTTGGACAATTCGATACGGTAATAAATCTTTGCAAGGCAAGTATTCCCATTTGCGAAAAGCTGAAAATGGGCAAAGAATTGGTGGCTATTTACAACATGATGGGCAATACCTGGAATTTAAAAGGCAATTACTGGTTGGCCATTGAATATTTTGAAAAATGCTTAGAGGCGATGAAAACAGCCACCGTGCCGCCCCATTTCCCGGTGGTGGTGAATGACAACCTTTCCATCCTTTACATTAACCTGCATTTGTACGATAAAGCCTTGTTTTATGCCTCCGGTAGTTTGCAGTTAGCAGAAGAAATCGGCGACGAAGCTACCATCGGAACAGCCTGCCAGCACATCGGATCTGCTTATATTGGATTACAACAGAAAGAAAAAGCCCTAACTTATTTCCAACGCGCAGTAGACATTGCCCGAAAACTCGATTACCACCGCTTATTCACGACTTCTATCTCAAATGTTGCCGAAATCTTAGCTTTTAAGGGCGATCATAAAAAAGCGAAGGCGCTCTACGAAGAAGGGCTGGCTGTATCCAGGAAGCACGATGACCGGGAAGGGTTGGTTTATAACCTGCACGGTCTGAGTCTGGAAGCATTCAATGAAAGCAATTACCCGGCAGCAAAAAAATATGCGCAGGAAGGGTTGAAGTGGGCCCAGGAAATGCAGCTTTCCAGTTACAGCTACGCGCTATATCTGACCCTTTCCGACATTGCCTTACTCGAAGGCGATTCAAAGACTTATACAACTTACCGGAATCGCTACCGCGAGCTTCGGGATTCGGTTGCTTCCGGAGCGCTGGTTCATGCCCTCCAGGAATTGGAGACCAAATACGAAACTGAAAAAAAGGAGCAGCGCATTACCCAATTGGAGCAGGAAAAGGAATTGCAACAACTCCGGATTCGCCAAAAAAACAGCCTGATCCTGGGGCTGACGTTTGCCGCTATCGCTTTAGTTGTGCTGGCGTTTTTATTGCGGCGAAACTTTCGGAACCGTCGAAAAATTCTCGATCAGGAATTGTTAATCCACCGCCAAACCATTAAAGAAATGGAACAGGAACGGCAATTGAATATTGCAGCGGCGGTTTTGCAGGGTCAGGAAAAAGAACGGGGCCGCCTCGCGCGCGACCTCCACGACGGCCTCGGAGGCATGCTGTCGGGCATCAAACAGTCGCTTTTTGCACTCAAAGGTACGGCGCTGAAACCGGAAGCTTCATCGGCGGCCTTAGGGAAGGTTATCGGCGACCTCGACAGCTCGATCGGCGAACTGCGACACATTGCCCGCAACATGATGCCGGAAGCGCTTGTGCGTTTTGGCCTCAAGGATGCGTTGGAGGATTATTGCGACCACCTCAGGCAAGCCGGCGCCCTCGACCTCCATTTTCAGGCCTTCGGGATGGAGGCACGCCTACCGCAGGAAACGGAAGTCGTTGTTTTTCGAATTGCTCAGGAATTGCTTAATAATGTGGTTCGGCATTCCGGTGCATCCCAGGCTTTGGTGCAATTACTGCGCGACGGCAAACGGGTGACCCTGACGGTAGAAGACAACGGCAAAGGCTTTGATTCGGAATCGCTTGAACGCGTACAAGGCGTGGGCTGGATGAATATCCGTTCGCGGGTCAGTTATTTGGACGGTTTGTTAGACGTGCGCACAGCGCCGGGCAAAGGTTGTTCCATCACCATTGAATTTGAAATCTCATGATCAGGGTATTTATCATTGACGACCATCCGATGGTCATAGAAGGCATCAAATCGCTTTTGGCGCAATCTTCAGTCGCGGAAATTTGCGGCAGCGCACAAGATGGCAGCACGGCGTTGGAAGCCTTGAAATCCATAGAACCGGAAGTCGCTCTGGTGGACATCAACCTGCCGGATCTCAATGGAATTGACCTTTGCGGAATGCTCAAAAAACAATTCCCGAAAATCAAAGTACTGGGGCTCAGTACCTTCAAAGAGCGCAGTTACATCACGCGCATGATCAGTGCGGGCGCCTCCGGTTATCTATTAAAAAACGCTTCCCGCGAGGAATTGGAAGACGCCATCACCGCTGCCTGGCGGGGGCAATTGTACATGAGTCTGGAAGCCGCGGCCATCCTCACCAAACCGGCGCCTGATACGCCCGAACTCCCCATGCTCACCGCACGAGAAAAAGAGATTCTGCTGCTAATTGCAGAAGGTTTGACGAATCAGGAAATTGCCGAAAAGCTGTTCATCAGTCCGCTAACCGTGGATAGCCACCGCAAGAACCTGCTGGCTAAATTTGGAGTAAAAAACACAGCGGCTATGGTGCGGTTTGCCATAGAATTCAAATTGATCGAATATTAGCGATAAAAAAACCAGCTTCGAGCCAGGCTTTTTTCCAGTCCATCCAGGCTTCCCGTGCTTCATTTTCGGGTTTATCGTAAAGCTTAGCCGTCCAATTCAGGGCTTCCTGTACGGTACTGCCTTCCGTCATTTTCTGAAGAAAAGCGTATTGCGGTGGCAATAAATTAAAAACAGCCGTGCGAAAATCTTTCCGGACAATGGCGATAAAATGTTCCCGGGGCGATGGGATATCCGGATCCTGGTCACCCGCCACAGCGCTGTAATAAACGTTCACCGGAAAATCGTATTTGTGGATAGAAAAACAAGGCTGTAGCTGAAGATTTTCTTCGGAATCCGATGCGGCAGCGTAAGCTTTTCCTTCGTGTCCGGGCGCGTCAAACATCGAATACAAATCCCATTCAAACTGCGCCAGATCAATCATAAAATCAATCCAGGGTTCTTTTTCGTCCGCTTCCTGATCGGGCCGGGTTTCGCGCAGAAAGGCCGGAAAGCGGGCGCCAAGCAGCGCAAGCGTAGGGCTTGATGAAGGGTATTGCCGGAGGTATTCTTTGGCGAAATCGTCGAAGAGTTCTTTACCCAGGGCATGGCACAGTGCTTTAAATTGTCCTTCCAAACACTGCAGCAGCCGGGCAACGTACCCCCGCTGGTAAATAGCCAAACGCTGGGTGGCAGACAAGGTATGGGATGGGGCAATGTGTATAACCGTTTCCTCCTGCAAGCCGGCTTGTCCCGGAAACATCAGCGCTTGTTGCATCCACGTTTGTATGGCTTCCAGATGTTTGCTGTTCGGATCCATATTGGTCAATTGGTAACGGTATCTTCCATGATTTGTGGCAACAAAAAGCTGATGGGCGTGGCCACACCATCGTAATTGATGGATGCAGGGTCTTCCGGTTTTGCAGCAACTGTTGCTTGCCCCATAAAATTCCGGGCTTTGTGCAATTCAGCCAGGCAAGCTTCAAACGAAGGAATATTGCCGTCCCATTCCAGCAAGGTTGAAACCCCGCCGGTTTTGTGCCAGGCTAAGCGGAACAATTCCCAAACCTCAGATACCACAGGCCGGTCGTGGGTGTCAATGATGTGGGTTCCGCAATGCTGGTGTCCGGCTAAGTGCATTTGAACAATGCTTTCCTGTGGCAAGGTTTCAATATAAGCCACCGGGTCAAGGCCGGAATTAAAACAAGTCACATAGGTATTGTTGACGTCCAGCAGCAAGCCGCATCCGGTTTCCGCAACTAAACCACTCAGGAATTCCGGTTCAGGAATTGTCGCATGCGTAAAACTGAGGTAAGTACTCGGATTTTCCAATACCAAAGGCCGTTCTAAATAATCCTGTACCACCCGAACCCGATCCACCACATGGCGAAAAGCTTCTTCTGTGAGCGGCAACGGCAGTAAATCGTGCGTATTTGCGCCAAGCACCCCGGTCCAGCACAAATGGTCGCTGATCCATTTGGGCTGCACCTCGGCTGCAAGCTCGCGCAGGGCTTTGAGGTAGCCAAAATCTACCGGCGCGGTGCTTCCAATGGAGAGCGAAACGCCATGCATCACCACCGGGTAGCGCTCGGCAACCTGGCGCAGGACGTGGCGGGGGCGGCCGGCTGAAAACATGAAGTTCTCCGAAATGACTTCAAACCAGTCCACCTCAGGCCAGTTCGACTGGATATAGTCAAAATGCACATGGCGCAAACCGAGTCCCAGGCCCAGGTTCGGCATGGCTGCCACCTGAGCCTGGAGCTGGGCAATATGGCTGCGATCGGTGCTCATATACAACTGCCGCCCCCGCTCATGCCGCTGGCGCCGCAGGCGTTGTAATCCGGGTTGTAATTTTTTTTGAGCCAGGCAGTTGGAGGACCAACGGGAGACGGAGATGGCCCAAAAGTCCGGCCTGACCGGTTCATCTTCTGTTCGAATATCGTTCTTGCCCGCTGCCAGACGCTTTTGCCCTGGTTGGGGCCGTCTGTGGAGAACCGTTCGGCATTGATGGGCACAGCGCAGGAGCCTTGCCAGGAACAGGGATTGTCTCCGGGGCGGTTTTGTTCTTCTGCATTACCATAAAGCCCGCAGCCGCCTTGTCCGCGACAATTGTTCAGGGTATGGCAGGAATGTTCGGCAGCAGTGGCGCAGGTTCCCATGCCCGAACATTCGTTGGTTCCAAGGCGGTCGTGCCCTTTACAGGCATTCAACCCCATACAAGCGTGCAATTCTAACGGAATATGATTTTGTGAACTCATGTTGATTCATTTAATGGTTTAAAAACGCACAATGCCATCTGCGCCCACATTTACATCGGGCAGGACTTCGATCCGCTGAATGATATTGGGATCCAATCCCAAAGAGGCAGGAACAGCGTTCGCCAAAGCGACTAATTCCTGTTTTGCGGAAGCCAGACTTGTAAATTGGTAATTTTCAAACGTGGGTGCTAAAACTTCCCCTGCTTTGTTGTTCAAATACAGGTAGCGCATTCCGCCCAGGATTTTATCCAAGATAAAAATCATGCCTTTGTGCATGCCGACATAAAACAGCGTGCTTTGCGCGCTACCTTTTAAAGTAAAGCTGACTTCTGTGATCAAAAGCAAATAGGAATAAACGGCATTGGCAAGATCAACTAATGGTAAAAACTGGCTTGGATAACCTGCCCGCGTTGGATTTTCAGGAAACGGATGGACAAAACAATTGAGGTCGTCCGCTTTGAATTTTTTGATCTCTTTGGCCAATTCGTTGTATTTAAACCAGTGGGAATCCTCGTCTTTTTCCGGATCATCGGCTTTATGCGTTGGATCATCGGCATACCCTTCGCCCTGATGCTGAATGATGCTGATGGCTTTTAAAGCAGATTTTTTGTCTTTAACCACCATTAATCCGCCGCTGTCTTCATTGTTGGGGTATATGGCCTGGTCGGCGCCCCTTGCCGCAGGATCGAGCGGATTTTCCGGTTGCTGAATGTAATAAGCGTCTTTCGGGTAAATCGTGTCCACATTATTGGCGGAATAGTACCCCTTTCCTGTTCCTAACTGGTGCGCTTCGTATTTAAAATCGGCGTCGGTGGTCTGTTCTACGATTAAATTCTCAATATAATCGTAAAACTGGCCGATGGTTTCCCAATTGTCGCCTTCAGGTTTAGCGCCTCTTTTCTCAGGCTTTTCAATCCCGAGAAACTTCTCTAACTGGCTGTGGGAAAGCTTCGACAATCCTACCGAAAACCCGGCCTTGTGGTGCGGCAGGTTGGTTGGATAAGCGCCCGGAGATTTGCCGTAAATTTTCGGGGCGCCCCCAAGCGATCGCATGAGGTTGCAGGCCAGCGACATGTGGAGCATTTCTTCCACCGCGACGCTCATAATCAGCCCGCCGGCCCGGTTTGCAAAAGTGGCCAATGCCTGGCCATCTTTTAGCGGATCACAGGCGCTTGGCAACCGGTTGATCGAATAATAGGTGTACAGATAAATGGGAATGGTGCTCAATTCGATCTCCACTGCTGTCTGGAGATGGGCGAGCAGGTTCTGACGTTGGGAATCTGTCATAAGCGTTGTGTTGTAGTGGTTTAGTTTTGTCTACAAATATATCACAACGCCTTAATATTTATTCAAATGCTAAAATAAATCTATGTCAATTTTCAAATAGTGTCTGTCTTTATAGTTCGAGAGCAGACACCCGACTAAATGGACAGACACTAAATAGTGATTGGATTTCCAATTACGATCCTGCCATGCAGCGCTTCATCGCGCACCACCGTCGCGCATCCAATTGCAGGGTCGTGTTCAAAAATGAGCCGGTGGCCGTGATCGGCTGCCTCCTTGAGGATACGGGCCTTTTCTTCTAAGGTCAGCAGTGGGCGTACATCGTATGCCATGACATAAGGCATGCCAATATGGTGGGAAGAAGGGATCACATCCGCGCAATACAGGTACGTATGCTCGTGGTCGGTGAGCATTGGCAGCATCATGGCTTCCGTGTGGCCGTATACAAAGCGGAGCGATATCCCCGGCAGCCATTCCACATCTGTGTCCGAAACAGGGATAAAACGCAGAACCCCGGCTTCCTGGAGGGGCACAAAATTTTCCTGCAAAAACGAGGCTTTTTCCCGGGCATTGGGCTGCATTGCCCAGGCGTAGTGCCGTTCATTCGACCAGTAGGTTGCTTTGGGAAAAGCGGGGACTAATTGCCCGTTTTCGTCCATTTTTACAGCACCACCGCAATGGTCGAAGTGCAGGTGTGTGAGAAAAACATCGGTAATGTCTTCCGGCGCAAACCCTTTTTTGCGCAGCGAATCCAACAGCGAAGCATCCCCATGCGGTTCGAAGTGCTTGCGGAAACGGGCGTCCTGCTTGTCGCCGATGCCGGTGTCAATCAGGATGATCCGGCCGTTCGTTTCCACCAAAAGGCAGCGCATGGCCCAGGTGCAGAGGTTTTTATCATCGGGCGGATTGAGTTTCCCCCAAATGCTTTGCGGTACGATGCCAAACATGGCGCCGCCGTCTAATTTGAAATAACCGGTGTCTATGGTGGAAATGATCATAGTTGTTCGTTGAGCGTTGTAAGTTGTTCGTTATAGCCGTGATACGATGATATTTTTCGTTCTTGTCGTTGCCGCTGTTCGTTGAGCGGAGTCGAAACGAGCCGAGAAATTTGATCGGGAAAGGCCAACCTCATCGCTAAGCTAAACCCATCGAACAACGATCAACCAACAACGATTAACCCTGCGAGTACCCAATCTTCGATTTCACATTACTCATTTCCTGCTTCAGCCCACCCATTCGGATGGCCGTCACTGCGGCTTCCACACCTTTGTTGCCGTGTTTGCCGCCAGCCCGGTCGAGCGCCTGTTCTTCGTTGTTGGGGGTAAGTAATCCAAAAATAAAAGGAATACCGGAGACAATACCGAGGTTAGTCAGCCCAACAGCCACGGCGTTGTTGATGTATTCGTTGTGTTTGGTTTCTCCTTCGATGACGCAGCCCAGACAGATCACCGCATCAAGGGAATAACGGGACACTAAAAGCTTGGCGGCAGTCGGCAATTCAAAAGACCCCGGAACCTGCACCGTATGGATATTAGCTTCTACCGCGCCATGTTTAATCAGGGTTTCAAAACAGCCTTCGTACAAAGCATGGGTGATGTGGGCATTCCATTCTGCCACCACAATGCCAAAACGCATACCCTCTGCGGAAGGCATGGTTGATTCATCATATTGAGAAAGATTTTTTAGCGCACTTGCCATTTGATAGATGTTAGATTTTAGATATTAGATTTTAGACAGTAGACATTAAAAAAGAGGCAATTGTTTCATATGATGGAGAATACCTGTTTCATCCAACCATCCGCAATCTAAAATCTCTTATCTAAAATCTAACATCTAAAAAAATCAGTCCTTCTCCCAGAACTTCCATTTATTGCCTTTGCGGCGATTGGGTTTGTCAAATTTAAAAATGATGTAACGAAGTGAAACGCCGGTTTGAAAATAGACGCTTTTTACGCCGCCCACGAGGTTGATGGCCGGTTTGATGTCCCAGGAAAGGTTGAGCCGGAACAGGTTCAGTTCAATGCCCCCGATGAGGGTGACGCCGATCGGATTTTTGTAATCTTCTCCAAATTCAGGGTTATTGAGGTCATCCGTGCGCCATCCCATGTGCGGGCCTGCGCCAAAATAGGTATTGAATCGGCGGCCAATGAAAGGAAAATGTTGCTCCCCGAGCAAGGTCACCATCGCTTCCGAACGCTTGAATCCCGCCTGAACGATGCCTTCGATGGTCGTGTGTTCAGCAATCCGCTGTTGTATCGTGATGCCCCAGTCTGTTCCGAGCCGAACGCCAAAAGCCGTGTTGTACCGCTGCGCAAAAGCGCTGGTGGCCAAGGCTGCTAATGTGATGATGGTTGCTATTTTTTTCATGTCATCCGAACGCCTGCGATGCTGGGTCTATTATGTGCCTGCGCTCAAAGTTAGCAAGGCATTGCCAACTGTGTGTGAAAAAAAATAACTTTACAGCGATCTAGTTGTGTAAAACGCATAAATGAAACTGTTATGAAAAAAACGATTCTTTCGATTGCCCTCCTTTCTTTGTGCTTTTTTGTTGTAAATGCACAGGACAAACCCGACGAAGCAATCAATAAAATCATCCGGAAACACGGGCTGGAACAAAGCAAGGTGATGGAAACCGCATTTTGGCTCACCGACGTCTATGGACCGCGCCTCACAGGCTCGCCGATGCTCGATAAAGCAACCGCCTGGGCCCAGGAACAACTAAAATCCTGGGGGTTGGATCAGGTTCATACCGAAGCCTGGGGTCCGTTTGGCCGGGGTTGGGAACTTAAGCATTTTGAAATGCACGCCGTAGCGCCTTCTTATTATCCAATCATGGCTTATCCGAAAGCCTGGTCGCCTTCCACCAAAGGATTGGTCACCGGTGAAGTCATTTATTTAGACGCAGACAGCCTGCCACAATTGGCTCAGTACAAAGGAAAACTGCGTGGCAAATTTGTGCTCACTGACACGAGTCGGGCCATCAAAGAATGGTTTGAAGCGCCTGCCGAACGTTTAAATCCGGAAGACCTGCTGAAAATGGCCAACGCGCCGGCGCCAACGCCCCGTACCATGCGCAATTTTGGCCGTGATGACAACGAATTCACCACCAAACTCCGCGAATTGCTTTACGAAGAGAAGCCGCTTGCCCTGCTGGATAGAAGCTTTAAAGGCGACCTCGGTACCGTATTCGTCGCCGGAGCAAGGTCGAAAGAAGGCAGTGCGCGGGATGAAGGCGCAGAAGTGCTGCCACAGGCTACCTTGTCCGTGGAGCACTACAACCGCATTTTCCGGTTGCTGAAAGCGGGCATTCCCGTGAAACTGAGCATGGATCTTTCTGCCGCTTACACCAACCCGGATGGCATGGAACACAACATCATCGCAGAAATTCCGGGCACAGATTTGAAAGACGAAGTGGTCATGTTTGGCGCGCATTTGGATTCCTGGCAAAGCGCTACTGGGGCAACCGACAATGCTGCCGGCTCGGCGGTGATGATGGAAACCGCGCGCATTTTGATGGAAACGATCAAAGAAAGTGGCATTCGCCCCCGCCGCACCCTGCGGATTGCACTGTGGACTGGTGAAGAACAAGGGCTTTTAGGCTCCATTGCCTATGTCAACCAGCATTTTGCGGAAGTGAAAGGCCGCACGGTGCAGTCTTTGAAACCGGAACAATCGAAAATATCGGCTTATTATAATTTGGACAACGGCACCGGCAAAATCCGCGGCATTTATCTCCAGGGCAACGAGCCCGCCAGGGCAGTTTTCCGCCCCTGGTTAGATGCGTTCAAAGATTTGGAAGCAACGACCATCACGGTTTCCAACACCGGTGGCACCGACCATCAGGCATTTGATTCCGCAGGCATTCCCGGCTTCCAGTTTATTCAGGATCCGGTAGCCTATTCCACCCGAACCCACCACTCCAATATGGACAACTGGGATCACCTTGTTGCGGACGACCTGAAGCAGGCGGCCACGATTATGGCTTCTTTTGTGTGGCATACGTCGCAGCGCGATGAGTTGCTGCCGAGGAAAAAGCTGGATTTGGGAGAACCGAAGAAGGAAGCTGGTGGGGGGAATTAGGGCAATAATTTGAAAATAAGTTGATTTGAAAATTTGAAGATTGGGAAACATTTTCAAATTTTCAAATCAACTTATTTTCAAATTCCTTCCAACTACTCCTCCCCTGTCAGCCACTTCTTGAACACCGGCGAGCGCTCCGTACTCACCACCGTGTCCAGATCGCAGCGGGGAATGAGTTCCAATTTTACACGCGATTTGGAATAGGCGTACATCTCCTTGATGGCGTTGATGTTGACGATGAACTGGCGGTTGATGCGGAAAAAGGTCTGCGGATCAGCCATTTCTTCCACTTTTTCGAGCGAGATGTCCAATGGGTAGCGTTTGCCGTCTTTGGAGACCAAAAACGTAATTTTGCTTTCCGTGTAGAAATAGGCAGCGTCCTGCAGGTCTACCACCCGGATGGTCTGGCCCAGCTTGATCAGGAAGCGCTTTGAAGCGATGTCTTTTTGCAGCAATTTGGTCAATTCTCTATAGTCGGTGCGCCATTCGCCCTGCCACTTGCGGTATTTTTCGATGGCGTGTTCCAGTTCCTGCCGCTTGATGGGTTTGAGCAGGTAGTCGAGCGCGTTCACCTGAAAAGCTTGCAGGGCGTATTGGTCGTAAGCGGTCGTAAAAATGACCGGCTTTTCGATTTTGATGTGGTTGAAAATTTCAAAACTGGAGCCATCGGCTAAGTGGATGTCCAAAAAAATTAAATCGGGTAACCCGTGGTTGTTTAACCAGGTTAAGGTGGATTCGATGCTGTCCAATTCTGCAACGATTTCCATCGAGGGGTCAATTTCCCGGATCAGCTTGTGCAGGCGGCGAGCGGCTGCTTCTTCATCTTCTATGATTAACACTTTCATCTTTCTCGTTTTTTATCAGCGGAATGCGCACCCGAAAGGCATCTGCTGTTTCCTCAATAATAATTTTACTGTCGGTGAGTAATTCATAGCGCCGGGCAATGCTCTGCAGGCCGAAGCCGGTTGATTTTTCTGCGGTCATTTTGCGTTGCAGGTTATTGGTAACCACCAGGTAGCGGCCATCCGGACTGACAGAAATGGCCACTTCCAGTTTTTTACCTTTGCTGATGACATTGTGTTTTACGGCGTTTTCAACCAGCATTTGCAGGGTCAGCGGCGGCAATAAGATCGAAAGTTTTGAGCCTGAATCACATTCAATATGGAGGTTAAAATTATCGCCGTAGCGTTTCTTTAGCAAAAAGACATAGTTCCGCACCAATTCCAGTTCCTCCTCCAACGGGATGACTTCTTTTTCGCGGTATTGCAGGATGCTGCGATAATAATCCGACAGGGTTTCGACGTATTCTACCGCCAATCCCGGGTTTTCTTCAATGATGGTGATCAGAGTGTTGAAACTATTGAACAAAAAGTGCGGATTGATCTGGCTTTTCAGCGCTTCATACTGGCTTTCAATTTTCTCTTTTTTCAACAATGCCGCTTGTTGCAAACGCTTATCGCGCACTTGGAGAAAATAACGGGCAACGACTGAGCCTGTGATGATTACCAGCAAAATAAACCACCAGCGCATCCAGAAAGGCGGCAGGATGGTGAATGCGTACCGAACCACAGGCTCGTCATCAAAAGCGGCATTTTCAGAAGAAGCCACCAGAAACGTGTAGTCTCCGGGCGGCAGATTGGGAAAAACGGCCCGAAGGTCGGCAGATTCAATCCAATCCATGTTATGCCCCTCCAGCTTGTAGCGGTAACGAACCGCCTCGGGATCGGTGTACCACAAGCCCGTATATTCAAAAATCAGGTTGTTTTGATCGTGTGAAAACCGGGGTGCTGCATCAAAATCTACCGGTTCTAAAAAAATGGAAACGTTTTTCAGCAGCGTGCGGGGGTGTATGGCAAGCGTATCATCAAGCGCGCAATACTTGATGATTTGATTGCCAAAGCCCATCCAGATATTGTGTTCTGCATCGGCGCAAAAAGCATTCAGGTTGGGTTCTGTTTTGGCAATCCCCACTTCATCGTCGTAATAGATCAGGTGTTTGGTCACCGGATCCAAAATGTCTATCCCGGCATTGTGGGTCAAGATCAAATCGCCCCGTTGATTGGCCGCCAATCCCATAATAATCATTTTCCGCAGGCCTTCTTTCACACTCAGGCGCGTAAAGTTTTTTCCGTCGAACTCAAAAATACCCTCTTTGTCTGTACTCATCCAGATATGGCCGCGGTCGTCTTCTGCAATTGAGTACACCGAGCCCAGCCGGATGTCCCCTGCGTGGGTAAAGTTGGTAATTTTGCCCTTTTCCAAAACGCTGATGCCTTTGCCGTCGGAGCCAAACCAGGTACGTCCTTTGCTGTCTACAAAAGATTTATAGATGAAATTGGACCCCAGGCCACTTTCATTATTGAGGTTTTGAAAAGTGATCTTCCCCCCTTCGAATGGATTACCTTCCAAAGTCAGGGCCGTTACCCCGCCAAAAGTTGCCAGCCAGAGCCGGTTTCCAAGGCCCGAAATAGAGATCACGCTATTGGTGGTCAAGCCTCCTTTTTCGTTGATGTGCCGAATCTTGTGACTTACCGGGTTATAACAATAAGCGCCTTCGTCATAAGTACCAATCCAGATATTGTGGTAAGGGTCTTCGTACAGCGAAACGACGTTGGCATTTTCCGGCAAGGACGACACCCGAATAAACGCTGCAAGTTCACTGTTTTCAAGTACATAAAGCCCGTTTCCCGTTCCGGCCCATAACCGCTTTTTATGATCCGTAAGCAAGGCCTGAATATTGTCGAAAGATACGGTCAGGTATTCGAACCTGCGATTGGCAGAACACACGCCCTCTATATTATTGACCACCCACAAGTTGCCTTCAATGTCGCGGTGCAGGTCGTAAATTTTAGCTTTCCGAAGCTTTTTCCCGTTGTCCGAAATTTTCTCCAACCGCTTGTCGGCAAAGGCGTAGCGCCACAGGCCATT
The DNA here is from genome assembly GCA_022841505.1 of Saprospiraceae bacterium. Classification (GTDB taxonomy): domain Bacteria; phylum Bacteroidota; class Bacteroidia; order Chitinophagales; family Saprospiraceae; genus JABWAJ01. The sequence goes on from JALHRK010000023.1 coordinate 30,281, forward strand.
TCCTTCAGTGGCAATCCACAGGTCGCGGTTTTCAAAAAGCGTCATGGCATTAATCACCCCAATATCCCAATCCGGCGCGGGATAAGAAAAGGTTTGTTTTTGGGTATTGTAGTAACAAAAACCATTGTCGTTCATGCCAATCCAGCAGTTGCCGGCCGCATCATGGACAATTTCCCGAACAATTTCATCGGGTAGTCCGTTGGCTTTAGAAAGATGCTCCACTTGTTTTTTACCCTGGTTCAGGGTACAAATGCTGATGCCGTTGTCGGTTCCCACCCACATCCGGCCTTGTTTATCCGGCGACAGCACATAAATATCATTGCTGGCCAAACCATCATCGGTGTCAATATTGTACAGATGGTTGTTGTCGTGGTAATAAATCCCTTCTCCGTAAGTGGCAATCCACAACACCCCGTTGCGGTCTTCGGCAATGCCTTTGATCGGACTGGCCGGTTGGCCTTCTTCCAGTTCCCAGCGCTGTAATCGCCGGTAATTGTTTAAAAAAAAGATAGAACCGTCTTCGTATCCAACCCAAAGCCGGAATTTGCTGTCGTAAAAAATGGCCGTTACCTGCTGGTTGTTAACGGGTAAATCTGGCGCTTTGAATACGGTAAATTCGATGCCATCGTATTGCAAAAGCCCCCGATTGGATCCAAACCACAAAAAGCCGTCCGATGATTCATAGACCAGCGTTACTTTTGCGTTTTCCAAAGCCTCTCCGAGCAGGTGCCGACGAAAAAACGGTTCCTGCGACCAGCCTGTTTGCTGCACAGTCGAAAGAAGCGCAATTAGCGGAACCAAAATGTAAAGGCGAAGCTTCATTGGATGCTCAGGCTTTGATCAATGTTGCGGATATTTTCACCTCAATCTCTTCTGCAATCTTCTGAAAAACAATCCTGGGTATATCAATATCGTGTTCTTTCAGCAAGACCGTAAATTTAGAGGCGATGTAAATTTTTCCACCGCTCACTTTAACCGTACTTTTAATAATGCGCTCCTGTTCAACGCCATGGATGGCTAATTTCCCTTTAGCGCGCACGGTGTATTCGCCATCTTTTGAAAAATCGGTTTGCTCAATGATTTTGCCGGAAAAGGTACCGCTGGGAAATTTGTTGCTTTCTAAATAATTCTCGTTAAAGTGCTCGCGTTGTAAAGCGCTGTTGAACCCCTGAAAGGAATTCATCGGGATGCTGAATGCGAACGTCCGGTTTTCTACATCAATAATGCCTTTAATTTCTGGCGATTCCGCTTCGATGAACTCCAGCGGGGCATCCGATTTGAAATAAACTGTACCTTCCGATATTTTGTAACGGGGCTGAGCGAACCCCGAAAGCTGAAGGCTGCAAAAAATGACGATAATCAAAAAACGCATGATGGTTGAGGTTGTATTTACAGAATAGTGTACACGCTCCATAAACAACGCATGCAACAAGATTACGGTGAAAACCGGAGGAAAGAGAAAGAAAAGCCGTTGAGCGGGAAAAATAGTGTGCTGAAACGGGATTTTTCACTTTGCTTTGCACAAAATTTACAGGATGTCGCACCGGTCGCTACAATTGATTACGCTTTGCATTGGCACTTTGCTGATGGCCATTAAGTTTGCGGCCTGGTGGCTGACGAATTCCAACGCCATTCTTTCGGATGCCTCGGAAAGCATCATCAATATTGCCGCCGGGGTATTTGCGTTTTACAGCCTGGGGCTGGCTGCAAAGCCCCGGGACAGCAACCACCCCTACGGTCACGGCAAAATTGAATTCCTCTCTGCCGGATTCGAGGGCGGGTTAATTTTTCTTGCAGGCATTGGCATCGTCATCAAAGCCGGCTACAACCTGCTTTATCCCCAAAATATCCAGCACTTGGACCTGGGGCTTTACCTGACCGTGTTCAGTGGCGTGATTAATTATGTAATGGGGCATTTGCTGGAACGCCGGGGCCGTTTAGCCAGCTCGCTAACGCTTATCGCCAGCGGTAAGCACCTCAAATCGGATGCCTGGTCTTCGTTGGGATTGGTGGTCGGCTTACTGATTGTGGCGTTTACCAATATTCCTGTTTTAGACAGTGTGGTTGCGGCAATTTTCGGTTTGGTCATTCTGTACACAGGCTTTTCACTGATGCGAAAATCAGTTGCCGGTATTATGGACGAAGCAGATTATCAACTCATTGCACAATTGGTGCAGGTGTTGGATCAACACCGCCGCCCCACCTGGATAGACGTCCATAACTTCCGGGTCATCAAATACGGCGCCACCCTGCATATTGATTGCCACATCACCGTGCCCTGGTATTTCAGCACCCGGGATTCGCACGCTGAAGTCAAAGCGTTTGAAAACCTCGTGGTAGAGAAAAATGAATTGCCGGTTGAGTTATTCGTTCATGTTGATCCCTGTGAACCGGACGCTTCATGCCGCATCTGCAAAAAAACAGATTGTGCCGTCAGAGGGGCGCCTTTTTCGGACCATATTGCCTGGACGCTGGATAATATTATGGCCGATAAGCCGCATAGTTCGTAGGGGCGCCCCTACCTTGATTGCTGTGGACACGCCGGCGGTACAATAGGATGTGTGGACACCTTTCGCGGTCGCCCGGAATGAAAAGCCATCAACGACAGATTGATAAAAAATAGCCGTTTTCCAGTCGAATACTCAATAATCAAGGGCTTGATTTCCCCCTTTTTCTTAACACGTCACTTATTTGATGACAATGCGAAAATTTTTCCACATTAAGTTATCCACAATGTGGAAAACAAAACCAACAAATTAAAGCATTGATTATCAATTTAAAAAACAGGTTATCCACATTTTGTGGAAAAGTAAGTCTGCAAAAACTTATCTTTCTGCCCTAATTTCGTGAGCGCAACACCCACAAGGTTTGTTACGGCCTTCCACGCGAATGTCGGAACGACCCGGGCAACTTAGTCTTTACTCCCACACAGGATTGGTCGTTCCTGAAATACTCAGCAGGTATTAGGTTCAGAGAACAAACACATTAAACTACCGCGAGGTAGCCATATAATTTTTTGTCTTTTAAATTTAGTAATCAAATGACACAGCACGCGCCTATAGAGCCCATTTTAAAGGAGAATCCGAACCGTTTCGTCCTTTTTCCGATCGAACACAGCGACATCTGGGCTTTTTACAAAAAATCGGAAGCCAGTTTCTGGACAGCGGAAGAAATTGACCTGGGCGCCGACCAGATTGACTGGGCGGAACGCCTGAACGACGACGAGCGCCATTTTATCAAACACGTTCTTGCATTTTTCGCAGCCAGCGACGGGATTGTGAATGAAAACCTGGCAGAAAACTTCGTTTCTGAAGTGCAGTACACCGAAGCCAAGTTTTTTTACGGTTTTCAAATCATGATGGAGAACATCCACTCCGAAACCTATTCGCTGCTGATAGACACCTATATAAAAGACAACAAAGAAAAAGACTACCTTTTTCATGCGATTGACACGTTGGACTGCGTGAAGAAAAAAGCGGAATGGGCCCTGCGCTGGATCAAAAACAGCAGCTTTGCAGAACGCCTCATTGCGTTTGCCGCCGTGGAGGGGATTTTCTTTTCCGGTTCGTTTTGTTCCATTTTCTGGCTCAAAAAACGCGGGTTGATGCCGGGGCTTTCATTCTCCAACGAACTCATCTCCCGCGATGAAGGCATGCACTGCGATTTTGCCTGCCTGTTGTACAACGACCACATCGTGAATAAGTTATCCCCGGAAACGGTGCGCACCATCATCACCGACGCGGTCACGATTGAAAAAGAATTCGTTTCCGACGCCATCCCGGTCAAGCTCATCGGCATGAATGCAGATCTGATGTGCCAGTACATCGAGTTTGTAGCCGACCGCCTGCTCATGGCGTTGAAACAACCAAAAGTCTACAATGCAGAAAATCCGTTCCCGTGGATGGATATGATTTCGCTTCAAGGCAAAACCAACTTCTTCGAAAAACGCGTGGGCGATTACCAGAAGTCGGGCGTGATGACGACCCGGGCAGAACAGGTATTTACCACGGATGCAGATTTTTAACTAACTTACTGATACCTGAAGGCGGAGGTTTTGAGGGGCCTCCGCCAGAATCATCCCTATTAATATATAAAGCAATATCATGATGCAAGTAATCAAACGCTCAGGCCGCCGCGAAGAGGTGTCCTTCGACAAAATCACAGCGCGGCTCCGCAAGTTGTCTTACGGGTTAGACAGCAGCTACGTCAACTTCATAGACATTTCCAAAAAGGTCATCATGGGCCTTTATGACGGCGTCACCACCGTTGAACTGGATAATTTGGCAGCGGAAACGGCAGCCACAATGGCCACCATCCACCCCGACTATGCCCTGCTTGCTGCCCGTGTGGCCGTGAGCAACCTGCATAAAGAAACGGAGAAGTCCTTCCATAAGGTCATCCAGGCGCTCTACAAATACGTAGACCCCAAAACCGGCGAAAATGCCGGGTTGATCGGCGAAGAAACCTATCGCATTGTGCAGAAACACAAGGAGCAGTTAGACAGCGCCATCATTTACGACCGCGATTTTGACTTCGATTATTTTGGGTTCAAAACCTTAGAGCGTTCCTACCTGATGCGGATGGACGGCAAAGTGGTGGAACGCCCGCAGCACCTGTTCATGCGCGTTGCAGTCGGCATCCACGGCGAAGACATCACTTCGGCCATTGAGACCTATAACCTGATGTCGGAAAAGTGGTTCATCCATGCCACGCCTACCCTCTTCAACGCGGGTACACCCAAACCGCAACTGTCGTCCTGCTTCCTGCTCAGCATGACAGACGACAGCATCGGGGGCATTTTTGAAACGCTGACACGCTGCGCTAAAATTTCACAATCTGCCGGTGGCATTGGCCTCAGCATCCACAACATCCGTGCAACGGGCAGCTACATCAAAGGCACCGGTGGCACCTCCAACGGCATCATTCCGATGTTGCGGGTGTTCAACGACACCGCCCGCTACGTAGACCAGGGCGGCGGAAAACGGAAAGGCGCTTTTGCTATTTACTTAGAACCCTGGCATGCCGACATTTACGATTTTTTAGAATTGAAAAAGAACCACGGCAAAGAAGAGCTGCGCGCCCGCGATTTGTTCTTTGCAGCCTGGATTCCCGATTTGTTCATGGAGCGCGTGAAGAACGACGCCGAGTGGTCGCTGTTTTGTCCAAACGAAGCGCCAGGGTTGTATGATTGCTACGGTGGCGAGTTTGAAGCCCTTTATCACCGCTACGAAAAAGAAGGCCGCGCCCGCAAAGTGGTGCGCGCACAGGAACTGTGGTTTGCCATTCTGGAATCCCAGATCGAAACCGGAACGCCCTATATTTTGTATAAAGACCACGCCAACCG
>JALHRK010000024.1 GCA_022841505.1 Saprospiraceae bacterium
GTGGAAGATGCTTCAGGGGATGTGTTGACTGGAATCTTTAACACTGTTCCGGAAGGTACAACACCAATTGGCGCTGATGTAAATACTTACCTGCCTGAAGTATTGGCTTATCCCAACCCTGTACAATCAATCTTGACTGTTGTGATACCAGATGCAGATATGGCGGGGGAAATCAGGTTGATTGACCTGCAAGGCCGTATTGTTTTTGAGCAACAAGTGACGGAACAACACTTGAAAATAGATTGTGCGGCTTTCCCTTCAGGTATTTATTCCCTTCAGGTGGTTTATCCGGATCGCGGAATGTCTGTCCAAAAAGTGCAGATTATTCATCAGTAAATCATTTAGCAACCTTGAAAGATTGCTGGTCCATTCAATTTCTAAATCTGAAATGGCATGAAAAAAATACTTATTTTATTGATTTTCAGCGCAATGACATACGTATCTTTGTTTGCTGAAGCAACAACAAATGGCCTGCTTTGCAATGAGGAAGCAGAGATGGCTAATATAAATGTTGCGGATTTTAAAATAGCCATTAATTGCAATGACGGCAACTGGTCGGCTACCGCTACGGCAAAGATTACTACCGCTACAAACCATATCTGGGAATTGTGGTCCACCACAGTTGCAGGCGCAATAAGCGGAGGAACTTTAGTTTCTACCATTACCGGCGGTCTGAGTGCTACTTTTGGATGGCTGGATTTAAGCAAGCATTATTATATCGTGCATTACAGCGAAATTTCCGGGAATCCAGTTGCAACTCGCCTTGCCGTGCCCGATTTTTCAGCAAATGCTTCTCTTGCTTATGTTTTTAAAAATAAGGAAGGTGTGGTAAAGGATAACTTCTGCTTTGGCGAAGACATTTTCCTTGACCCTTCAGGCACGAGCAATTACGACCGCTATTTTATGTCAGTATGGCGCAGGCCAAGCGGCAGCAACGCCAACTTTGCTTTATATGCAGATTACGGCTGGACTTATTCGAATAATATCGGAACCCTGAATCTGAGTAAGTTGGTAAGAACCAGTGGAGAAAACCCGGGTGAAATTTTTGAACCAGGTTATGTCTATCAACTCCAATTCGCCATTGCCAATCCACCCAATTGTATTCCATGGATTGAACTGAAAAGAGAGTTCAGGGTAGAGTGCTGCGCAGGCTTTATTTCTGGCGCCTTTGAGCTGTTCCAGGAATCATGGTATCTGAAAGTGGATAATTTTGAAACATACGACAATATTGGAGCCACACATAGCTGGGTTATCCTTTCCAATCCTGAGCAGGAGTCCGGTTCTTTTAGCAATTATGGTTATGTAGGAGAAACCATAACGACCGAACCAGGGCCTCAGATAGTAGCGTTGAACATTAGTCATCTTTCACAGCCTTATTATACAGTCATTCATAGGGTATCTACGCTGTGTGGAGATTATTGTTATGGCCAACAAATAAGGTCTTCGTATCTGCGTGAAGACTCGGAGCTCAGTAAAAGAAGTGGGGACGATTGCGAACTCTGTGGCCCGAATGCGTGTGATTTTCTAGATAACGAGTGCTTTGGCACAGGTTTCCTTACTATGTATTGGGAGCAAGGAGCCTCTTTCAAAATAGTCTGGGTGCCTGTACCGGGCGTTACGGACTATTTGGTGGAAATTAGTTATAACCAGGGACCTTGCTGCGAGGACAGCAGCGGAGAGCAATGGGTAGACACCTATCATACCACTAACTCATACATATACCCGGATATCACCTGGGGAAATTGTTTTAGTATCAGGGTAGTCACCATATGTGACGAAATGGAGATATGGTCGGAATACGCATGCGATGAATCCCATCTTACCACCCCTCCGGGGAGCGAGACAAAGCACGGCAGCGGCAGAACTACGGGGAAGGATTTATCCCTGCCGATGCTTTACCCCAATCCCGCCAACGAACAATTGAGCGTACAGTTGCCAAAAGGCGCAATAGTTGAAACAATCCGCTTGCTCGATATGCAGGGACGGGTGGTTTTCACAAAACAACAACCAGATCAGCAATTTGAGATTGATTGCAAAGCCTTGCCCGCCGGGATGTATACCATCCGGATTACCTATGCGGATCAAAGTCAGGCGATCCAAAAAGTGCAGATCATTCATCCATAACACCATTTGTAGTTTGAAAAAACTACTGATTCTTTAATTTATGAAAATCTAAAATGACATGAAAAAAATAACTTTTTTGTTGATTTTCAGCGTACTGGCAAGTCTGCCTTTGATTGCGGAATCAACACCGCATGAGCGACCATCAAAAGACATGGCAAGTAGTTTAGTTACTGCTGATTTTACAATAGAGGTCAATTGTACCGATGGTAACTGGTCGGCAACGGCAACGGTTATCAATGAAGCATCCTTGAAAAATGTTTGGCAGTTGTGGTGTACCAACACTCCCGGGGCCACCACCGGAGGAACATTAATCAGTACAGTTTCGGTTGGCTTAAGCGTTACTTTCAACGGGCTTAATGTAGGTAAACATTACTATATACGACACAGGTGTGTCTTATTTGGATCCCCTGTTGAAACCGTCCTCGCTGTTCCTGATTTTAATGTCAGTGCTACCGTTGATTTCTTACTGGAAGACGAAAACGGAATAGAAAAATCAACTTTTTGTGTTGGTGAAGCTATTTTTCTGGATGGAACAGGTTCTGTCAATTATGATCGTTTTTACTTGAGTGCAGGCAGAAGGCCAGCCGGCAGCGCTCCGGGAACACCCTTCACCGGTTACGCAGACTATGGTTGGACGATTGATAATTCAATTGGTGTACTGAATCTGACCAACGAATTTCTGAATAACGGAGAAAACCCCGGAGAAGTCTTCGAACCGGGTTACGAGTATGAATTGCTCCTCGCTATTGCCAACCCGCCGAATTGTATCCCCTGGATGGAGCTGAAAAAAAAGTTCACGGTTGTTTGTTGCGGTGATGTCAATCCTGCATTTACGGTGCAATCAAACTGTAATAATGGAAACTGGACCGTTGTAGCTTCTCCGGTTAGCTCATCCGAGACTAACCATGCTTGGCAATTGTATGAAACGACCACATCCGGAGCCACTACTGGCGGCACGGCCGTGGGTAACCCTCAAACTGGAGCAATCGGATCTTTTAGTTGGCTTGATCACTCAAAATTCTATTACATCAAACACAGCACCGGATTTGAAGGCTGTGAGATGCTGATGGCGAGTGTTGCGGTTACCGGGTTTCAGGCAAATGCTAATCTTACTTATGTTTTCAGGAATAAGAATGGTGTGGTTAAGGATAATTTTTGCTTCGGAGAAGACATTCTCCTTGTTCCTACAGGTACAAGTAATTACGACCGCTATTTTATATCGGTGTGGCGCCGGCCAAGCGTCAGCGGTGGCAACTTTACCCTTTATGCTGATTATGGCTGGACCTATTCGAATAATATCGGGACCCTGAACCTTAGTCAATTGATTAGAACCAGCGGTGAAAATCCGGGTGAAATTTTTGAACCAGGTTATGTTTACGAATTACAATTTGCAATTGCCAACCCACCGAATTGTATTCCCTGGATTGAATTGAAAAGACAGTTCAGGGTGGAGTGTTGTGAAGACTTCATTTCAGCAGACTTTGGTCTACGCTTGGAAGATGGTACGCTAGGTCTGGAATTGTGGGTCAAATCGTTTGAGCCTTATGCCAATGCTGGCGCTACTCATACCTGGACTGTATTGTCTAGCCCCAATCTGAATAGTGGTCCTTATTCTTTTGTCCGACAGCTAACGACCTCCTCAAACCAAGTACCGTTTAGGTTGTACGAAAGGGGCTCTTCGGGTGTTTATTACTTTGTAATTCATAAGGTATCTACACTTTGCGGAGATTTTTGCTATGGAAAGCAAAGAGAGGGTATTGATTTTCAGGATGGCGACAATCAAAACGACTACTGTGAGTTTTGTGGAGAAATAGATTGCTCTTTGCTTGATGATCTTTGCTTAGCTCCCGGCGATATTAGGGGGTATAATATTCCGCCCGGGCGTGTATGGGTATATTGGACTCCGGTACCCGGAGTTACAGAATATGCAGTAGAAGTTACGCTGAACGATCCTGCGTGCTGTAATAACGGCTTGGATCCAATAACTACAGTTTTCAATACTACCGCCTACAGCCTTGTTTTGGGGCCTGACATTGAGGAATGTTTTTCTTACAGGATAGGTTCAATATGTGAAGGAGAGACGCAGTGGTCTGAGCTTAAATGTCATACTAATCCTTTTGGGTTGGATGGAGAGAATGGAGAAAATCACCTGATAGCCCCGAATATTAACAAAACAAGTGACCAACTTTTGGTTTACCCAAATCCGGCACATTCCACCCTGAATTTATTCATTCCAAAAGACCAAGCCGTAGAATTTTTGAGGTTGATTGATATGCAAGGCCGCATAGTTTTTGAACAGCAAACTCTTGAGCAGCAACTGGAAATAGATTGTACGGTCTTCCCTTCTGGAGTTTACACCCTTCAGGTAATCTATCCGGATCGCAGGCAATCGGTGCACAAGGTGCAGATTACCCACTAAAATATTGTGTAATTTTTGATTGATTCAATTCCCCGAATTGAAGTACAAGGTGATGGCTGCCCCGGTTGAAGGCCGGGGCAGCCAAATTCTATACAGGTTTCCCAAGAATCTCCTACCTTCGCGCAAAATTTTCCATGCGCATTTTTCATACGCCAAGCCGGATCATCGTCACCTGCAACAGCCGGCTGTCGCCATACCTGGAACAGGAATTGCGGGATTTGGACTGCCCCATTGTCCGCACCTTTGCGACCGGCGTGGAACTCAGGGGCAATGTGCGGCAGTGCATCCGCCTCAACCTCCGCCTGCGCTGCGCCAGCCAGGTTTTGTATTCCCTCAAATCTTTTCCCTGCAACAGTCCCGACGAATTGTACAGCGCGCTGATTTCGGTACCCTGGGAAACTTTCATTGCCCCCGACGGGTATTTTTCCGTTACCGGAAATGTTTACCATCCCACCATCCGCACGGTGATGTTCGCCAATGTGAAGGTCAAGGACGCCATTGTAGACCGGATTCGGCTGAAAACCGGCAGGCGCCCCGATACGGGGTCTGAATTAAGAGGGGTGGTGGTGTATTTGTATTGGAAAGACGAGCAGGCGGAAATTTTTATAGACACGTCCGGCGAAACGCTGGCCAAACACGGGTACCGCAAGATTCCGGGCAGGGCGCCCATGCTGGAAGCTTTAGCTTCCGCAGTGGTGCTGGCTTCCAAATGGGATCGAAAATCGCCTTTTGTCAACCCCATGTGCGGCTCGGGCACTTTAGCCATCGAGGCGGCGCTGATTGCCACGGGCCATCATCCTGGGTTGCTGCGCAATAATTATGCGTTCATGCACCTGACCGGATACGAAGCTTCGATGTATGAAAAAGAGTGGCGACTGCTCCGTGAATTGGTCAGGCACTTGCCTGACTTGCGCATCATCGCTACGGATATCAGTACCGACGCCGTCCATATTTCAAAAATCAACGCCGCCCAGGCCGGTGTTGAGGAATACCTCGATTTTGAGGTTTGCGATTTTGCGGCAACGGAAGTCCCCGAAGGCGCCGGCGGCGTGGTTGTTTTCAACCCTGAATACGGCGAGCGCCTTGGCGAAGAAACGGAACTGGAAGCCACCTACGCCCGCATCGGCGATTTCATGAAACAGCAATGCAAGGGCTATACTGGGTATATATTTACCGGCAACGCCGACCTCGCCAAAAAAATAGGCCTGAAAGCCAGCCGCCGCATCGAGTTTTACACCGGGAAAATTGATTGTCGCTTGCTGGAGTATGAATTGTATGCGGGTACGAAAAAGGAGTTGCCGGAAGGGGAATGAGCAGCTGCTTTTTGGGAGGCTGGATGACAAAATGGAAGACATTGGGATGTTGAGCAGCAGAATAGGTATATTTACACTTGGAAGGGTTTTATTTGAACATAAGACAAACACCAATCACATGGCCCAAACACTACGCCTTACGCTGTTCCTCAGCCTCTTCGCTTTAACTTCTGCCACGGCACAGGACGAATCCGTTGCCCGGAAATGGAACGAGGCGCTGCTTCAATCCATCCGCCAGGATTTTGCGCGCCCGCCGGTGCATGCCCGCAACCTGTTTCATACTTCATTGGCGATGTACGACGCCTGGGCAGCTTATGACAGCACCGCCCAGCCCTACCTGCTTGGAAAAACGGTGAGTGGCTATACCTGCCCATTTGAAGGTGTTCCGATACCCGCAGATATTGAAGCAGCCCGCGAACAGGCCATCAGCTTTGCCATGTTTCGGATTTTGATGCAGCGGTTTGCGCTTTCGCCCAATTTTTTTCAGGCTTATGTAAGATTTACAGGGCTAATGAACGAACTGGGGTACGATTTCGATATTGCTTCTACCAATTATCAGTCGGGCTCACCTGCGGCGCTCGGCAATTATATCGCAAGTTGCGTTTTGCAAATGGGGCTTCAGGATGGCGCAAACGAGCAGGGCAACTACGCCATTCAGTACTACCAAACCGTCAATACGCCTTTGGTGATGGCAGCCCCCGGCAATCCAAATATCCTGGATCCTAACCGCTGGCAGCGGCTGACCTTAGAGGCGGCAGTAGATCAGAGTGGCAACCCGGTACCTGCAACGCAGTCTTTTCAAAGTCCGGAATGGGGAAATGTGACGCCTTTTGCAATGACAGAGGAAGATTTGACCATTTACGAACGCGACAACAACGAATATTTAGTCTACAACGATCCCGGGCCTTTCCCAATGATTGATACGCTGAATGGGGGCGCCATGTCGGACGAATACAAATGGAATTTCGCGCTGGTAACTGCCTGGGGCGCCCACCACGATCCCAACGACGGGGTTTTGTGGGATATTTCTCCGCGCTCGATCGGGAACGTACAAACCTACCCACAGACCGTGGCAGAATACCACGATTTTTACAATTTTGAAGATGGCGGCGATACCGGCACGGGCCGGGAAATTAACCCGAAAACCGGTCAACCTTACGAGCCACAAATCGTGCCCCGCGGCGATTACACCCGCGTGTTGGCGCAGTATTGGGCGGATGGCCCTACTTCCGAAACTCCGCCGGGGCATTGGTACACCATCATGAATTACGTTGCGGATCACCCTGATTTTATCAAAAAATACAACGGCAAAGGCCCTGTACTCGGCGACCTGGAATGGGATGTAAAAGCCTATTTTACGCTGGGGGGCGCCGTGCACGACGCCGCCGTTTCTGCCTGGGGCATCAAGGGTTGGTACGATGGCGTGCGTCCGGTTTCAGCGTTGCGTTACATGGCCGACCGCGGCCAAAGTTCGGATCCAAGCCAACCTTCCTACCACATCGCCGGCGTGCCTTTGATTCCGGGTTTCATCGAACTGGTAGCGCAGGGCGACCCACTCGCCGGGCCAAACAACGAACACGTCGGGAAAATCAAGTTTTATTCCTGGCGCGGCCCCGATTACATCATCAATCCCCTGACCGATATTGGCGGAGTAGGTTGGATACTGGCAGAAGAATGGTGGCCCTATCAGCGCAAAACCTTTGTGACGCCCCCTTTTGGCGGATACATTTCCGGGCATTCTACCTATTCCCGGGCGGCTGCTGAAGCGCTGACCCTGCTCACCGGCGACGAATATTTTCCTGGAGGCATGGGTGAGTTTCACATAGCGGCCAACAGCAATTTCCTTGGCTTAGAACGAGGGCCTTCCGTGGATGTAACCCTCCAATGGGCAACCTACCGCGATGCTTCTGACCAAACCAGTCTGTCGCGCATCTGGGGTGGCATTCACCCGCCAATGGATGACATTCCGGGGCGTGTCATCGGAGCGCAAGCCGGCACGGGGGCATTTCATTTGGCAAAAACTTATTTTTATACGGATACAGACCAGGATGGTTTTTTTAGTTTTGAAGATTGCAACGACCAAAACGCAGCCGTGAACCCCGACGCAGCCGAAGTTTGCGACGGCTTAGACAACGACTGCAACGGCGAGGCGGACGAATTGCCGTTCTTTACGTATTACGCCGATGCAGATGGCGACGGATTTGGAGATGCAGCAACTGCGCTGGATACCTGCCTGACCGAACTACCTGGCTATGTGTCAAATGGTTCGGATTGCGACGACCAGGCTGCTACGTTGAACCCCGATGCAATTGAGGTTTGCGACGGCTTGGACAACGATTGCAACGGCGAGACAGATGAACTGCCGTTCTTTACCTATTATGCAGACGCAGATGGCGACGGATTCGGAGATGCTGCGTCGGTATTGGATACCTGTTTGACCGAAGTGCCTGGCTATGTTTCCAACAGTTCGGACTGCAACGACTCGATTGCCGCTTTGAATCCAGATGCAACAGAAGTCTGCGACGGCTTAGACAACGACTGCAATGGCGAGACGGACGAATTGCCGTTCTTTACCTATTATGCAGATGCAGACGGCGACGGATTCGGAGATGTCGCGACGGTATTGGATACTTGCCTGACCGAAGTGCCTGGCTACGTTTCCAACAGCTCGGATTGCGACGACTCGCTTGCCGCCTTGAATCCAGATGCCACAGAAGTCTGCGACGGCTTGGACAACGACTGCAACGGCGAGACGGACGAGCTGCCTTTCTTTACCTATTATGCAGACGCAGACGGCGACGGATTTGGAAATGCTGCGACTGCGCTGGATACCTGCCTGAACGAATTGCCAGGCTACGTTTCCAATGACACGGACTGCGATGACGCCAATCTGGAAGTCAACCCCACGGGAATCGAAGTCTTGGACGGACTCGATAACGATTGCAACGGTTTAGTGGACGATGTGGTGGCTACAACCGATTTGTTCCGGAATACGAAATTGTTCCCGAACCCGGTATCGGATGTTTTAATGATTCAGCATACCGGACAGGCCGTTCTGGGCATCCGGATTTTCAATAGTTCAGGACAATTGATGCGGAACGAAGCTTTGTATTTTGATGACAAATCAGCCCGGGTAGATTTTTCGGCTTTTGCGACCGGGTTATATTTTGTGCATTTGTACGAAGGGGATAGCGGGAAGGAGCGGGTTGCAAAAGTGGTAAAGGTGGATTGAAATTAAGCAGCTTTTAAGTTTATATTAACTGTTTGTACGCAGGCATTGGGTGTGCTTTACTTCGCTACCTTTGGAAGCAGAAATAAAGCACGCCTGCCATGCAACCCGTATGATCATGCAGGCATGTTGCACCTAAAAAAAGCTGCATAACATGATGCTTAATCGCCTTTTTTTACTTCTTGCCTTATTGAGCTTTTGCGTTCAGGACGCTCTATTTGCCCAGCGTAGGCCAGGAACTATACCCACAGATAATACGGTATTGTTACCTAATGGGTGGTTGCTCAGTCCTGCCGGAAAATCGTTGCCCCTGGGAGATTTACCACTTAACATTGCTGTGTCGCCCAACGAAAAATACCTTGCAGTGAGCAACAATGGACAAGGTGTTCAGTCGCTGCAATTGATTGATGCACGTAAGGGCAAACTTTTGCATACTTTTGAAATTCCGATTGCCTGGGTAGGATTGGCGTTTGCTGCTGATAACAAAACTTTGTACGTATCCGGAGGCAACAGCAATGCAATTCTGAGATACCAGGTCATAAAGCAAAAATTGGTGCTTAAAGATACCCTGACTTTGGGTAAGCCCTGGCCGACAAAGATTTCGCCAGCTGGCCTTTGTGTGGATGATGCCCGGAACTTACTCTATGTGGTCACCAAAGAAAATCATAGCCTTTATGTTTTGGACACTCGTACAAACGCTGTTTTGTACAGAGACTCCATCGGGAAAGAGCTGTATACCTGTGTGCTTTCTCCCGATCGCAGGCAACTGTACCTTTCTCATTGGGGCAATAATGAATTGGTGATCTGGGATACGGAAAAGCGGCAAGTCGTAAGTCGCATCCCTGTTGGGGACAATCCTAATGATTTAGTCCTTGACAAAAAGGGAAATTTTGCTTACATCGCCTGTGCCGATGACAATACAGTAAGCGTTGTGGATTTGCAACAAAGGAAAGTAGTCGAAATTTTGGTGGCCACTTTATACCCCAACGCGCCCAATGGTTCTACTTCAAACAGTGTAGCGTTATCGCCCGATGAGAAACAACTTTATGTGGCCAATGCCGATAACAATTGTCTGGCCGTCTTTGATGTGTCAGAACCCGGCCAGGGGCGCTCGCTGGGATTTATTCCAACCGGTTGGTATCCGACCAGTGTACGCACGACGAGACGGAAAATATTTGTATCAAACGGGAAAGGGTTTTCTTCTTTTCCCAATCCGGAAGGCCCCGATCCAACGAGCTTAGAGCAAAGAGTAGCTTATCAGAAAGGAGACCGGGAAACGATATCTAAAATCCAATACATTGGCGGTTTGATGAAAGGTACGCTGAGTATCCTTAATACGCCTGATGAAAGAAGTTTAGCGGCTTATTCGCGACAGGTTTACCGCAATTCGCCCTATTCTAAAGAGCGCGAAAAATTAGCGGAAGGAGAGCCAGGAAATCCTGTTCCACAGCGGGTTGGCGACCCTTCTCCGATCAAATACGTTTTTTACATCATTAAAGAAAACCGGACCTACGATCAGGTGTTTGGGGATATGCCGGAAGGTAATGGAGACACATCTTTGTGTCTGTTTCCGGAAAAAATCACACCCAATCATCATGCTTTAGCCCGCGAATTTGTCTTGCTCGATAATTTTTATGTCAGTGCAGAGGTCAGCGCCGATGGCCACAATTGGAGCACGGCCGGCTATGCCAATGACTACACTGAAAAGACTTGGGTCACGAGTTATGGCAATCGCGGGGGTGATTATGTATATGAAGGCCAAAACCCAATTGCCTGGCCTAAAGGGGGCTTTATCTGGGATCATTGCAAGCGGGCGGGGGTCAGTTATCGCACGTACGGCGAGTTTGCCGATGATTACAAACCCAATATCCCTTCGCTTGAAGGACACTACTGTCCTTATTTTACTTCCTGGGATACCTCTGTAAAAGATACGATGCGGGTCAGCCAGTGGAAGCGGGATTTTGATTCTTTAATCGTGGCAGGCGCTTTGCCCCGGTTCAGTACCCTTCGACTCATCAATGACCACACAGAAGGTTTGCGCCTTGGTAAACCAACGCCCTTCGCTCAAATGGCTGACAATGACCTGGCTTTTGGCTTGTTCATTGAACACCTGTCTCAAAGTCCCGTTTGGAAAGAATCGGCCGTATTTGTGCTGGAAGACGATGCTCAAAATGGCGCCGACCACGTAGATGCCCATCGGTCTATCGCTTTTGTGATCAGCCCTTTTACCCGGCAGAAATCGGTGGATCATACGCTGTACAGCACGAATTCCATGTTGCGCACGATTGAATTGATTCTTGGCTTGCCGCCGATGAGCCAACACAATGCGGCTGCGACTCCGATGTGGCGTTGTTTTACGGCCAATCCTGATTTATCTCCTTATAAAGCGCGCCCTTCCAATGTCAATTTGGACGAGCTCAATACTGCGGTAAGTGAATTAAGTCGTCGCTCCGAAGCATTTGATTTGTCCAAAGAAGATCTTGTTCCTGATTTGGAATTTAACGAAGTGCTTTGGAAGGCAATTAAAGGAGAACATTCAGAAATGCCTGCACCGCGAAGAGCTGCTTTTCTAAATTATGAAACAGAAGAAGAAGGCGAACGCTAAGCGTCAGGCGAATTTATTCCCTATAAAGTACAAACTGCACCTTATTTAATCCATCAAAAAAATTGACGAATGTTGCGAATATATACCAATTTTTTATTTCAACTCCTTGGTTTATTGTTGATTATTCAAGCTTGCAGCAGCCCCAAAACAGCGGGGAAGTGGCTGATAGAACCTCCTGCCGGCGATCGCTATTGCCAGATTAATGTTGATGGGACAACGATTATCCCCAATGGCCGGGTAGTGGCGCCAATGGGGAAAACCGTGCGCATTGCGCCCCATCCTTTCGGTTTGGCACTTTCGCCGGACGGATCGGTAGCCGTGACTGCAAATTCAGGAAACAGGCCATTTTCGGTTACGATTTTAGAAAATCCTGCATCCGGGCGTCCCAATATTCGTCAGGTACCTGAAGGCGCAATGAACGACAAAAACCTGCTTGAAGATGTCTTTATGGGGCTGGCAGTAACTCCCGATAACAAGAATGTTTGGGTTGCTGGCGGCCAATCCAATAAACTTTATCTTTTTGATTTAAAAACCGGCGCCAAGCTTGATTCCATTGTTTGCGCACAACCCGGCCACGCAGACGGATACCTGGGCGACCTTGTCCTGACCCGCGACGGCAATACTTTATACGCATGCGATCAAAGCAATTTCAGACTTGTGATCGCCGATACCCGCACCCGAAAGGTCTTGAACTACGTATCAGTTGGGCGTTATCCATTTGGTGTAACGTTGTCGCCAGACGAAAAAACCGTCTATGTCGCCAATGTAGGGATGTTTGAATACCAACCTTTACAACAACCGATTGATTTTCCAGCTTCAGCTTTCGGTTCAAAAGAAATGCGCGACGGATACCGGGAAGGGGAAGCCGTTATTCCTGGTCTTGGTGATCCGAATGTCCCCGAGTCGTTTTCAGTGTGGTCCGTGGACGTTTCAGGGGCGAACCCAAAAGTCATCCATCGCATCAAAACCGGTTTTTTAGTAGGCGAAAAAATAGAAGGCATTCCTGCGGTCGGCGGAGCGGGGCCGAATTCTTTAGTTGCCACGGATCAATATGTATTTGTCACCAATGGCAACAACGACTGCATCTCTGTGATCGAACCGACGCAAGGGCGCGTAGTGAAAAACA
The DNA here is from genome assembly GCA_022841505.1 of Saprospiraceae bacterium. Classification (GTDB taxonomy): domain Bacteria; phylum Bacteroidota; class Bacteroidia; order Chitinophagales; family Saprospiraceae; genus JABWAJ01. The sequence continues at coordinate 12,817 of JALHRK010000024.1, forward strand.
TATTTTTGAAACCGCTGCCGCAGTTGAGCCGCTTCCGGGGCGTGATTCCTTTTGGTGTAGCGCTTTCTCCCGATAAAAAACGCCTTTATGTGGCAGAATCGGGGTTGAATGCTGTAGCCGTTGTGGATGTGCCTTCGCTTGAAGTAATTGGTCATCTGCCTGTTGGGTGGTTCCCTTCCAAGGTAGCGGTATCGCCCGATGGGAAAAAACTATACGTGGCCAATGCCAAAGGCTACGGCAGTGGTCCCAATGGCGGCTATACATTCAAGGAGGGCGCGGAAGGCAGTTATGTCGGCCACCTCATGCATGGCTCCGTGACGATGCTCGATATTCCAAAAGACGAAGACTTAGCCCTTTTTACCCGGCAGGTTTTGGAGCATAATTTCAACCTGACCCCGGCATCTGACCCAATTTTAGCGGCTCGAAAGGACAACCCGATCCCTTTGTTCCCCGGGGAGAAACAGAGTCCGATCAAATACATTGTATTTATTTCCAAAGAAAATCGCACCTATGATGAAGTCTTTGGGCAGGTGAAACAAGGCAAAGGCGACCCCGAAATTGCCCGCTACGGCTACAACCGTACTTTTTCAAACCGGGATAAATCCACGACAATAGAAGGCGCTACCATCATGCCCAACCACCTGGCATTAGCCCGGCGCTTTGGCATTGCCGATAATTTTTATGTAGATGCCGATCACTCCGCCGATGGACACCGTTGGTTGGTCAATACCTATCCCAACCAATGGGTCGAAACGAATGTACCGGCGGGTTATGGCGGAACCCGTGATGTGAAGGCCAATAGCAAAGAACCGGGGAAATTCGGCTGGACCGGATCTGCCGGAGCTATCTTCCCCGAAGACTACAACGAAGCCGGTTCGATGTGGGACCACCTGGAACGCAACGGGATTTCGTTTTTTAATTGGGGCTTTGGTGTGGAAATGCCTGCTAATTTATCGGATTCTACCATGAAATACTACGGGCAGAAAGTGCTGGTCAATTACCCGGTTCCTGCGCCGCTCTTCGTCAATACGTCCAGGCGTTATCCAACTTATAATATGGCCATCCCAGACCAGTTTCGCGCCGATTTGTTCATAGATGAATTTAAGGAAAAATGGCTGGATTCTTCTGAAAAAATGCCCCAAATGCTGACGATCCTGTTGCCCAATGACCATGGTGCCGGGGAACGTCCGGATGCTGGCTACCCTTTTCGGGAAAGTTACATGGCCGACAATGACCTGGCGTTGGGACGAATCGTCGAGTTTTTGTCCGGCACGCCTTACTGGAAAGAAATGGCCATCGTTGTTACGGAAGACGATGCACAAGATGGCCGGGATCATGTGGATGCGCATCGAAGTTTGTTGATGGTCTATTCTCCTTGGGCAAAGCGCAACTTTGTAAGCCACCGGCATTTCAGTTTCGGAAGCATCTTCAAAACTTTCTGGAACATCCTGGGTACGCCCTACCTGAATCAGTACGACGCAGCCGCTTCCGATATGGCTGATTTTTTTACCAATCAACCCGATTTTACGCCTTATCAGGCACTTCCCGTAGACCCGCGCGTGCTTGATCCCCAAAAATTACTTACGCCTTTCGATGAAAAATTTGATTGGAAAAGTATGCTCGAATCTCCGGAATTGGACAATGTAGAAGATTTTATCAAAGAAAAACGCGGTGGGAATTAGTGCGATTTCAGCGGTGTAATCATCACGTTCCCGATTTCTAAAATCCTCTTTTAATGAAGCCTTTTTGTACAATACTGTTGATTGGCTGGTTCAGTTGCTTTACCTGCGCTCAAACAATAACTGCACAGGATACAATTTCACCAGTTGATACGACCATCTTATTTCAGCGAGGAGTCGTGGTGACGGCTCAGCGGCAACCACAAAATAGTTTTAAATTACCGATAGTCACAACGGTTTTGGATGCGCCTTACTTACAGGCGCGTGCACCCCGGAGTGTACCGGAGGCCCTGTTCGGGGCGCCCGGCGTTTTTTTACAAAAAACCAATCATGGCGGCGGATCGCTTTTTTTGCGTGGATTGACCGGACAACAAACCTTATTACTGGTTGACGGCATTCGTTTAAACAATGCCACTTTCCGATCCGGCCCCAATCAATACCTCAACACCCTTGACGCAGGCTGGATGTCGCGGATCGAAATCATGCAGAGCAGCGGCGCTGCTGCTTATGGCAGCGATGCAATCGGGGGCGTTGTTAATGTCCTTACCCGAACGCCACTTTTTACAGAACAAAGCAAACTCCGTCCTGAAGCAGCCTTTAAATGGATGTCTGACGGGATGGAATTGAGCGGACAGGGCGCCGTAGAAGCTTCCGGGCAACGTTGGGCGCTGAGAGCCGGAGGCGCTTACCGCAATTTTGGCGACCTGATGGCTGGTGAAGGAATTGGCAGGCAGGCTCCGAATGCTTACAGCCAATGGAGCGTGGAATTTAAGGGGTTATTAAAACTAACCGACCGGATTCGGCTGGTTGCCGTTTATCAGGATTTGGAACAACAGGATGTTCCGGTTTTCCACAAAGTGCAATTGGAAAATTTCAAATACAACACCTTCGACCCACAGCGCAGGCAATTGGCCTATGCGCGTTTTCAAGGTTTTTTTGACAACAAGTGGTGGCAAAAAACAGAATTGACGTTTTCGCGCCAACGCAGTCTGGAAGTGCGGAAAAGCCAGAAAAACGGGCAACCATTACAAGTTACCGAAACGGATGAAGATGTAACGAATGGCTTGCAATTTAGTGTTTTATCCAATATCCTGCCAAACTGGGCGATGACTACCGGCGTAGAATGGTATGCAGATGAGGTGCGCAGTGACAAAGTGGAATACCACGAACAGACCAATGTCGAGCTCGAAAAACGGGGTTTGTATCCCGACCAGTCCAGGATGCAAAGTTTAGCTGTTTACAACCTGCACACCTTCAACTGGAAAGACGTGGTGTTTAGTGGCGGATTGCGGTACAACGCCTTTCGAATCCGCGTACCCGATGACAATATTGGCATTTCTGAAATCACACCGTCAGCCCTTGTCGGGAATTTGGGTATTTCCTGGCAAGTTGTAAAAAAATGGCGGATTTTCATGAACGCAGCCTCTGCTTTTCGCGCGCCCAATATTGACGACCTCGGCACGCTGGGCATCGTAGATTTTCGCTACGAATTGCCCAACTATGAGTTAAAACCTGAAAAAAGCAGAAGCGTTGAAGCTGGGATTAAGGTCAAAACAGAAGATTTTAACGCCAGTTTTGCAGCCTATTACCTGCAACTCAGCGACCTGATCGGGCGCATTCGTACGGCAGATTCCTTGCAAGGGTATGCCGTTTACCGCAAAGAAAATATTACAGAAGCCTTTATCAGAGGCGCCGAAGTGCAGTTGGAGTGGCGCTGTGCTTCCCGATGGTTGATTGCAGGACATACTTCGTACACCTTTGGTCACAATGCAACTGCCAGCGAACCGCTTCGGCGGATACCGCCCCTGAATGGCCGGCTATACCTGGAGTATTATCCCGACAACCAGCTGAGTCTGCGGGTCGAAAGCATCTTCGCCGGAGCGCAGCGCCGCTTAGCAAAAGGCGATATTGACGACAACCGGATTGCGGATGACGGCACCCCGGGATGGCAGATTTTTAACATTGGCGCCAGATACCAATTTCGGCAGTATGCCCTTTCGGGCGAATTTCACAACGTGCTAAACGAAGCTTATCGCACGCATGGCTCCGGAGTTGACGGAATAGGCCGGAGCATCTGGCTAAGTCTGAATGTACATTTCTAAGGAATTATTTTCAATAGAATACAATGCATCAACACTACGACTTATTAATTGTAGGCGGCGGCGTCCTCGGCGTCTTTCACGCGTATCATGCCCTGCAATTGGGGTTGAAAGTCGCCATTCTGGAAAAAAACAACCTCCCGCAAGGTTCTTCCGTACAAAATTTTGGTCAGATCGTCCCTTCAGGGATGGATCCAAAATGGCAGCAGTACGGCCGCAAAAGCTTAGAAATTTACAAATCAATTCAGGCACAATTCGATATTTCTCTGCGACAAAACGGCTCTGTTTACCTCGCCTCTGACGAAGAAGAAATGGTGCTGCTGGAAGAATTGGCAGCGATCAACCTTGCCAATGATTATCCGTCGCAATTGTTGACTGCCAGTGAATGTTTGCAGCGTTATGAAGGCTTGCGCGCCGATTATTGCCGCGGAGGGTTGTTCTTCCCGGAAGAAATAACCCTGGAACCCCGGGTTGCCCTTCACCGCATTCTTTCTTTTCTAATTGAACAAAAAGGGCTCCATTATTATCCGCAAACGCTTGCGGTGGACGTGGAAACATCCGGTGCGACCTGCAAAGTAATGGCAAGCGATAAACGCGTTTTTCAAGCAGACCAGGTGCTGATTTGCAACGGATATGAGTTTCAGGCGCTTTTCCCGGAGGTTTACCGGCAAAGTGATTTACAGGCAGTTAAACTGCAAATGATCCTGCTTGAGCAACAGCCTGCTCAACGCATTCCAGGTTCCATCCTGACCGGACTGAGCATCCGGCGCTATGAAAGTTTTCGGGAATGCCCTTCTTACGAGGCCATAAAAGCCAGGGAAAACCCGGACAGCCTTGCGAAAAAATGGAGTGTTCATATTCTGTTTAAGCAAACAACCGACGGCGCCATCATTTTGGGCGATTCACACGAATATGCAGATGTGAACGACCGGGAATCCCTGCGCATTGAAATCAAATCAACCATTAACCAATACATGATGGAGGAGGCCGCAAAGATTTTTGATTTGCAGACCTGGAACATCCGCGAAACCTGGGTTGGCATGTATACCCAGTGCAAAACACAGGATGTTTTTCAGAAAAAAATTAATGATCAGATTCACCTGCTTACAGGGATTGGCGGTAAAGGCATGACGGCAAGCGCCGGTTTTGCATCGGAAAATATCAACCATATTTTGGGCAAATAAAAAAGAAAAAATGACCATTGAATTAGTTGTATTTGACATGGCCGGCACCACGGTTGATGAGCAAAATGTAGTTTATAAAACTGTGCATCAAGCCATTCAGCGGGCTGGGTTTGAAGTTTCGCTCGACGAGGTTTTATTCCATGCTGCCGGTAAAGAAAAATTTCAGGCAATTCTGGATGTATTGCAAAGCAAAAGCAATGAACAGATCGCCCCTGAAACGATCTTGCCTGTTTTTCAGGATTTTGAGGCTTTACTTGACCGCGCTTATCAGGATTTAACTCCCAAGGCAATGCCCGGGGCGGTTCATGTTTTTGAAACTTTAAGAGCGCACGGCATAAAGGTGGTTTTGAATACCGGTTATAAACGCAAAGTTGCAGCAGGGTTGCTGCAAAAATTGGGATGGGCAGAAGGGCTAACTTTTGATTTGTTGCTTACCGCAGACGACGTTCCGCGTGGCCGCCCGTATCCGGACATGATTTTGGCGGCGATGCAGCACTTTCAGGTAACTGACCCAAAATTGACGGCAAAAATCGGCGACTCCATTGTTGACGTCGAAGAAGGAATTGCGGCAGGTTGTTCGATCAGCGCAGGCATTACGACCGGCGCGCAAACTGCGGCACAATTGAAAACCGCTTCGCCTACTCATATATTGACAAAACTGGAAGACCTTTTACAATTCATTGACCTTTAGCATCGTGTCTTTCAAACGAAAAGAAAAATATGCTGCACTCACCTGCGCTTGAGCGCCGCTTAGCCAATTCCGGTCCAATCCTGTTCATTGTTACGGCCGGTTTGGTCGCATTTGTTACCTATGGCTGCATCTATGCTTTTCGCAAACCCTTCACAGCCGCCAGTTTTTCAGGGATGGAAATTGGAGGGGTTCAATACAAAATTGCGTTGGTCATTGCCCAGGTTGCCGGGTACGCATTGTCGAAATTTATTGGAATCCGCTTGATTTCTTCCCTTGGCGCAGCACGACGCGCTGGGGTGGTGCTGATCATGATTGCCATTGCCGGCGCTTCCCTGCTTGGTCTGGCATTATCTCCGCCTTCCTGGGGTTTGTTTTGGATGTTTCTCAACGGGTTGCCTTTAGGAATGGGTTGGGGGTTGATTTTCAGTTATTTAGAAGGGCGTCGGGTGACCGAAGCGCTCGCTGCTTTTCTTTGCGTAAACTTTATTATTTCTTCCGGCTTTGTCAAAACTGTGGGAAAATGGATGATCCTCGATTGGGGCATCTCGGAGTTTTGGATGCCTTTTGTTGTTGCTATGTTGTTTTTGCCGGCGTTGTTGCTGGGCTTATGGATACTCGAACACCTGCCACCGCCTTCAGGCGCGGATATCGAACAGCGCAGCCTGCGCCAACCTATGGATGGACCGTCGCGAAAAGCGCTGTTTTTTCAGTATGCTCCCGGCCTGATTATTATGGTGGTGATCTATCTGGCGCTCACCATACTCAGGGATGTGCGCGACAACTTTACGGTTGAAATCTGGACCGAACTTGGATTTGGCGCTCAACCCGAGGTGCTCACCACCGCCGAATTACCTGTGGCGCTGTTGGTGTTGGTATTTGTTGCAGCGCTTGCCCTGATTAAAAACAATGAAAGAGCCTTGTGGATCAATCATGCTATTATTGTAACAGGGGCGCTGGTGTTGCTTGGAGCAACCCTGATGTTCAGAGCGGGCCACCTGTCGCCGGTCGTATGGATGATCCTGACGGGAGTAGGCGTTTTCCTGCCTTATATTCTTTTCAATGGCGTCATTTTTGATCGCTTATTAGCCACATTTCGGGAAACTGGAAACGTTGGTTTTTTAATTTACATAGCCGACTCATTTGGTTACTTAGGAAGCGTTTTGGTTTTATTGTGGCGTAACTTTGGGAAACCTGATTTAAGCTGGGTTCAGTTTTTCTCTAACCTTTGCCTTTACGGAGCAGGCCTGGTTTTTTTTGCGGGATTGCTTTCCTGGCATTATTTTCGCGTGAAATATAAACGCCTTTACCCTGCGTAAATGTGCTGTTTGTTAACAATAAATTACGCGTTTTTTTTCATTCTATTAATATTGGGTGTTTGATTTAATTATTTAATTAACAGTAACTTAAATACGATTTAATATCAGAATTCTGCCTTCTCATTGCCCTCCTTTTACCTTTGCCCGCATATTCACGTTTCACTAAAACTCATTAGAACTATGAAGGTACACTGCCAAACCTTCAAGGGCCTGTTTATTGCCCTTGTTGTAGCAATGCTGTCTGCGATGAGCGTTCATGCACAATCCATTAGCGGGATCGTCATAGACGCCGACAGCAAGGATCCGTTGATCGGCGCCAACATCGCTGTAAAAGATTCCAACCGCGGAACAGTTTCCGATGTTCAGGGCAACTTTTCCATAGAAGTCCGCGCAGGAGAAAAATTGATGATTTCCTACATTGGTTATGCTGCTCAGGAAATAGTCATTGGTATGGAAAAAGAACTGACGGTTCTCCTGAAGCAGGAAAACCTGCTCCAGGAAATTACGGTTACTGCTTTGGGCATCAGCCGGGAAAAAAAATCACTGGGGTATTCCGTACAGGAAGTCAGCGGCGATAACCTGGATAAAGCCCGCGAAACCAATATCATCAATGCGCTTTCCGGCAAAGTTGCCGGTTTGACCATTGTGGGAAACCCTTCCGGGATAGGTTCCTCTTCGCGGGTAACCATCCGCGGGGAACGATCCTTGAACATCAATGGCAACCAACCGCTTTTTGTAGTGGATGGCGTGCCGATCAGCAATGAATTCCGGGGCTCGTCGGGGAATTCTTATCAGGATGTAGATTATGGCAATGGCGCCGGGTTGGTAAACCCCGACGACGTTGCGACGATTACCGTACTTAAAGGCGCAAGCGCAGCCGCTTTATACGGTTCCCGTGCCAACAACGGCGTTATCCTGATCACCACTAAATCAGGCAAAAATACCAAGGGAATTGGCGTTTCGATCAATTCTACGGTTTCCTTCGAAAACGTATTGCGCTTGCCGGAATATCAGAATGTCTATGGCCAGGGCCTGAACAACGCCTTTGAATTTAAAGATGGAAATGGTGGCGGGGCTGCCGATGGGGTAGATGAAAGCTGGGGCCCTGCCATGGAGGGACAATTGGTTCGCCAATTCGACTCGCCAACGGCCAACGGGTTTCGCGGTGCAGATGTTGGCAACCTGTTTAATTCCATCGGCCCGGTTAATTTAGATGCACAGTTAGCGGCTCGTGGGGACATTACGGCTACTCCGTTTATTGCAAGACCTGATAATATCCGTGATTTCTTCGAAACCGGAGTGACTCAAACGCACAACGTAGCCGTCTCGGGAAGCAACGAAAAAAGTGATTTCCGACTTTCCTATACCTGGCTGGATCAGACAGGGATCGTTCCAAACACTGACCTTCAGCGCAATTCCATTGCATTTGCAGGTGGATACAACCTGACGCCAAGGTTGCGGGTTCGCACCAGCATCAATTATGCGAACAGTGCCAGTTCCAACCGCCCTAACCTGAGTTATGGAACAGAAAACATCATGTACCTGTTCAACTGCTGGCTTGGCAGAAGTGTGGATGTATCAGCTCTGCGCGATTATTGGATGGCTGGGCGTGAAGACCTCAACCAGTTCAATTTCAACTATAATTACCACGATAACCCATATTTCGGACTATACGAAAATACCAATAGCCAAAACATTGACCGTATTTTCGGAAATATTGCGCTGACTTACGACATCAGCGATAAGCTGAGTCTGATGTTGCGCAGCGGTACAGACGTAAGCAACGAATTCCGAGCCCGCCGCCGCGCCTATAGTACGCAGCGTTTTCAGCGCGGCAGCTACCGCGAGGAACGACTTGGCTTCACAGAACTTAATACGGATTTCCTGTTGAGCTATAAAACCAAACTGAGTTCCAACCTGGGCCTGAATTTCAGCGTAGGCGGCAACGCCATGCAGCAAAAAGGAAGGGTTTCTGATGTCATTGCACCAGAATTAGCTGTTCCCGGTATTTTTACCCTGTCCAACTCCCGGGTAGCGATCCAGAATCTTGCCTCACAGCCTTACCGCGAAAAACAAATTCACAGTTTGTACGCAACCGCTCAATTAGACTTCAACAATTACCTCTACCTTGATTTGTCGGCTCGCAACGACTGGTCCAGTACGCTGCCTTCTGATTCGCGCAGCTATCTTTACTACGCAGCCAACCTGAGCGCTGTACTTACGGATGCATTCAACATCAACAGCGATGTATTGTCTTTTGCGAAAGTACGCTTAGGACTTGCTCAGGTGGGTAACGATACCGATCCATATCAATTAAGCGCCGTATACAACGCGCAGACAGCAGTTCAGGGTCAGCCAGCGTACAGCGAATCCAGCATCCTGGTCAACCCGAATCTCAAACCTGAAATCAGTACGTCTATTGAAACCGGTCTTGACCTGCGTTTCTTTGGCAACCGGCTGGGGCTCGACTTAGCTTATTACAATACCGAAAGCCGCAACCAGTTGTTGCCCCTTGAGTTGTCCATTACGACAGGCTATGCGCGTCGTTTCATCAACGCCGGCTTGATTCGCAACAAAGGTTTTGAAGCAACCCTGAACATCACGCCGCTGAAAAGCCGTGATTTTACCTGGGATCTTGCTTTCAATTTTTCCACCAACCGCAGCGAGGTTGCTGAACTTTTCACTGATCCAATCAGCGGACAGGAAGTAACCCGTTACGTGATGGCTTCCCGCTATGTATCTGTGGAAGCGCGTGTCGGCGAACAAATGGGTGACATGTATGGCATTGGATTTCAACGGGTAAGTGATGACCCGGACAGCCCCTATTTCGATCCGACGGGTGAACACGTGGGCAAAGTAGTGTACAACAATCAGGGCAAGCCTGTGGCTACAGCCAATTTGATCAAACTTGGCAATTATAACCCCGATTGGCTGGGCGGCATTAGCAATACTTTTTCTTATAAAGGATTGACATTAAATGTTCTGTTTGATGTGCGCGTCGGCGGTGAAATTTACTCCCACACACAAACGGTAGGCCGTGAAGGCGGTCAACTCATAGAAACGCTGGAAGGCCGCGCCAATGGCTACGACCTGAGCCTTGAGGGCAATGGCGTGATCGGAGATGGCGTCGTACTACAGGAAGACGGCAGTTTCAAGCAGAATGATGTGAAGCTCAGCGCCCGCGAATGGCATACTTCCTACACCCTGGGCCGCAGGCTCATTGAAGGAGTAATTTACGATGCTTCTTTTGCCAAATTGCGCGAAGTGCGGCTGGGTTACACCTTTCCAAACCGCATCTGGGGCAAAGCTCAGATCCGCGACCTGAGTCTCAGCGTAGTAGGCCGCAATTTAGCGTTGTGGACAGATGTACCGCATATTGATCCGGAAACGTCTTCTACTTCCGGAGGAACAGTGATCCCGGGGGTAGAATCGGTGGCGCTGCCTTCCACGCGCAGCATCGGCCTGAACCTGAATTGCCGGTTCTGATTTTTATCACAATAAACAATCTTGACAATGAAACATACTTTCTTGAAATCATGGGTACTGCTCGCGCTGCTTTCAATGGCGTTTGGATGTACCAAAGACTTTGATGAAATCAATACCAACCCGAATGCGCCAACCCTCGTGAATTCAGGTCTCCTGATGCCGCAAATTCAGCGCGATGTCATGAACAGCCTGTTGAATGAAGCCTGGGGTATTGGCAATATCGTCATTCAGCACACGGCCAAAAACCAGTTCGTAAATGAAGACCGCTACCTCTGGGGCGAACTCAACGGAATCTGGAACAGCGTGTACGACAACATGCGCGACGTGAACAACATTATTGCCCAAAGCGATGCCAATAATGAGCAGAATTACAAAGGCATCGCGCTGGTTCTGCGCGCCTGGATGTTTTCACTGGCCACAGATGCTTACGGCGATATTCCTTATTCTGAAGCCATTCTGGCAAAAGAGGGCATCAATTACACCAACTACGATTCACAGGAAGCGGTATACGACGGGATCTTGAACGACCTGGAAACTGCCAACAATATTCTGGGAACAACCGGTGAAGTCGTTGCAGGCGATCTCATTTTCAAAGGCGACGTGGCAAAATGGAAAAAATTAGCCAATTCGCTGAGCATCCGCTATTTACTGCGCATTTCCAACAAACGCAATGTAAGCGCAGACCTGACGAAAATTGTGGCCAACACCGCTGATAACCCGATCTTTGAAAACGTAGCGGACAATGCGGTCTACACTTTTCTGAGCAATTCTCCCGACCAATTCCCGTTGCACTCTGCACGGATCGGCTCTTTCAACGAGTTTCGCGCTTCTAAAACGCTGCTGGATACCCTCCAGACCCTGGATGACACCCGGATGCCCATCTTTTTCCGACCTACTCCTGAAACTGAAACTTCCGGTAACCCGGTATTTGCCGGACTTCCGAATGGTCTGGGCGACGTGGAAGCCCTTCAGTACAATGGCGGCCCGCAAAACCAATCCAGAATTGGTTCGCTTTATTTTGAAAACGCTGTTTCGACCCAAGGACTTTCCATTGCCAAAGGCGTCATCATGACCTACGCAGAATTACAGTTCCTGCTGGCAGAGGCTGCTGAAAAAGGCTTAATAAGCGGCAGTGCACAGGCCTACTATGAAAATGGAGTGAATGCGTCATTCCAGTTTTATGGATTAACGGCGCCGGTCGCATACTTTTCTCAGAATCAGGTAGCATACACCGGCTCGTCGGTGGAAAAACTGAATAAAATTGGTTTCCAAAAATGGATTTCCCTCTATTTTCAGGGACTGGAAGCATGGTTCGATTGGCGGCGCACCCAAATCCCGGCATTGATTCCTGGCCCGACGAATCAGAACGATGATAAAATTCCGGTTCGATTCCGTTATCCGATTATCGAACAGTCGCTTAACGCAGAAGGATACCAGGGGGCAATTCAACGCCAGGGCCCCGATGACTTGAACTCAAAAATGTGGTATTTAAAATAAGGGCTCAAATCCCAAAAACTGCTGATCCCTTTTTCTTTTTTTAAGCAACGTTTCATACAACCAGTAGGCAGGTGGAAAACGGGTTACGCCGTTTTCCACCCTCTTTATGCCTTTAATGGTTCCAAGCGGTTATAGTTTACATTGCATCCAATTTCTTCACCATATCTTAATCCGATTTTTAAGTTGGCTTAACCCATGACACGGACTTTTGAGGATTGTTAATTCTTAAAAATCGGAGTCTATGAACTTACTTCTACGCGCTCTTTGGCGATGTAGTCTTATGTTGCTGCTGACCGGGCAGCTTCAGGCACAATCGCTGATACATTACTGGAATTTCAACAATTCAGTGGATGAATCAGCTTTGCTAACCCCTACATTGAGCCTAACTGGCGGCGCGTCTATCGCGCATGTTCCCGGTAGTCTCAGTGCCATTCAAGCTACGAGCAATACCGGCCAGGGCTTTGATACATCCAACCCGAACGCCCGAAATGGCGATCCGGCTGCTTCCCATCTGCGATTCAACGACCCCATTGGTGGCGCTTTGTTGTTTACCCTGCCCACCACAGGCTACCAACAAATTGTGATTCGATATGCCACACGCCGGTCGGGTTCAGGGGCCGGAATACAAAAAATTGAATACTCCGTAAATGGCCTTGATTTCGACAGCCTCACCGTAGTAGAACCCGCAAACGGCGATCCTACTTTGCAAACGCTTGATTTTTCAGGTATTCCCACCGTAAATGACAACCCGGATTTTCAAATCCGCATCACTTTCCAGCAAGGGGCCGGCGGCGCCGGCGGTAACAACCGATTCGACAACTTTACCTTAGATGGCGCACCGCTTGGCGCGGATGCATTGCCTCCTACCGTAGTTTTTGAACCATTAAATGGCGCTTTAGATGTTGCTGTTGACGTTCAGCCGACGGTGACCTTCAGTGAAGCAATCCGGTTGATTTCCAATGCGCCTGTGCTCAATGAAGATATTCAGAACTTGCTTGAGTTTCGCCTTGGCGATGCATCAGGCAACCCGGTGTTATTCTCCGGAACGATTAATGGAGCGGTAATTACCCTGACGCCGGAAAGCGCACTGGAAAATGGACAGACCTATTACCTCGCCCTCAAGGCAGGGGTCGTTGAAGATACCTCCGACAATGCAATTACCGATGTACTGTCCGCTTCTTTTACCACCATCGTGCCTCAAACCGCTTTCCAGCCCGGCGACATCGTCCCCGTCGCTTACCGGATGAACGCCACTGGCGGCGAAGATGAAGTGGCTTTGCTGACTTTCGTCAATATCTTGCCGGGTACTAAAATTCGTTTGACCGATGCCAAATACACCGACAATGCTCAGCCGCAGTGCGCGGGTGGGATCACCTGGACTTCTCCGGCTCAGATTGTTCCTGCAGGAACGGTTTTTGTCATCCAAAATGACGCCGGCGCAGCAAGTATTGGTACCGTAACCGGCGCAACGTTCGGACTCAGCTCTGGTGGCGACCAGGTCATTGTGTATACAGGCACGCCGCAATCTCCCGATTATCTCACCGCGCTCAGTTCCAATGCCTGGGTGGCGACTTTGGCCGCCTGCAGTGGTAGTTTTTCCAAACTTCCTGCCGGTCTTCAGGATTCTGTTACGGCAATTAACCTGAGTACGGCTCCCGGTAATGTCGCAGGAAATACCGTCAATGGGTATTATAGCGGGCCACAAGACGGCACCGTACAGGAACTCCGCGCTGCGATCCTCAACCCAGGCAACTGGAACGGGATTGCCGGTGGAAATCCTCCACAGGTTTGGCCACAGTGGAATTTCCCGGGAGCGCCGCAGGTCGTCAAAGCAACCGTCACTTCCGGAACAACCATCGAGTTGGTCTTCAACAACGACCTCAATGCTGCATCAGCTACGGATTTGTTGAACTATCAGGGCATTGCGGACCTGGCAACAGCAGCGCTTACAGACAATGGCAGCTTGAACGATACGGTAACGCTGACCTATTCGACGCCTTTTGTACTCGGAAATACCTACACGCTAACCGTTTCCGGCGTGGTAGACGCTGAAGGAAGAGCGATGGTAGATGTCTTTAATTTTACGTTTGAATACATCACCCGAATTGCATTTGTAAATCGTTTTGTTTCTATTTCAGAGGATGGCGGCAGCGCAAAAATCAGCCTTTCCATAGAAAACCCTTCTACGGGCGCCAGTGCGGATTTGGTTTACAAAACCGGCGTTTTCAGCACAGCGGATTTCAACGACCTGCTGTCTGCACCGGTCACAACCACACTGGATTTCAGCAGTGGAAACACCATTGAATTGGAAATTCCAATCTTAGACGACCAGGTAGGGGAGCAGGATGAATATTTGGTGTTTGCGCTGGAAAACGTGAACGGCGCTGTCGTGCAGGGCAATCCTTTCTTTACCCTTTACATCCGCGATAACGACCGGCAGGCGCCGGTTGCGTCGAAAGCGGTAGAACTTGAATTTGTGGGAAGGTATACCGTGGCGAACCCGAACGATGCAGAAGGATTGGCCGAAATTGTTGCCTACGATCCCGGTTCGAAGCGCTTGTTTACCATCAGCACAGGCCTTAAAGCATTTGATATTGTAGATTTTTCCAACCCGGCTGCGCCAGCGTTAATTCAGCAAATAGACATTTCTACTTATGGCATTGGCATTACGAGCATTGCTGTGAAAAATGGAATGGTTGCGGTCTGTGTGCCGGGTACTTCCAATGAACAGGAAAACGGATCGGTTGTGTTTTTTGACGTGAATGGCGTTTTTCAAAACGCGGTGGCTATTGGTGCATTACCCGACATGATTACCTTTACGCCTGATGGCCAGTTAGTGCTTACCGCAAATGAAGGCCAACCCAATGCCACGTACACCATTGATCCGGAAGGTTCGGTCAGCATCATTGACATCAGCGGGGGCATTGCCGGGCTGACACAGGATCAGGTGGTTACGGCAGATTTTACGGCTTTTAACGCGCAGGAAGCTGAACTTCAGGCTGCTGGTGTCCGTAAATTATTTGCGGCAAGCACCTTTGCTCAGGATTTTGAACCAGAATACATTACCATTGCTGCTGATGGAAGCAGAGCCTGGGTAACCTTGCAGGAAAACAATGCAGTTGCTGAGTTGGATCTGCTTACGAAAACCTTCACATCCATCCGCCCTTTGGGGACTAAAGACCATAGTGCCTTCGGCAACGGGTTGGACGTATCCGACCAAAGCGGGGTGATCCATATTGCCAATTATCCATTGAAAGGGTTTTACCTGCCCGATGCGATTGGAAACTATTCAGTTGGGAATACGACTTATTTGGTCACCGCCAACGAAGGCGACGAAAAAGAATACGACGGCTTCAACGAACGATCCACGGTTGCATCTTTAACCCTGGATTCCCTGGCTTTTCCCAACGCGCAGGTGTTACAGGAAAACCATAATCTTGGGCGTTTTCGGGTGTCGAACCTGCAAGGAGATACCGACGGCGACGGCGATTTTGATGAATTGTATTGCGTAGGCGCCCGTTCTTTCTCCATTTGGAATGCGGAAACCGGTACGTTGGTCTACGACAGCGGCGATGATTTTGAAAAGATCACCGCTGCAGATCCTTACACGGCGCCAATTTTTAATGCAGACAACGAAGGCAATGGTTTTAAAGGGCGCAGCCGCGCCAAAGGCCCGGAACCAGAAGGATTGACACTGGCTACCATTCGGGACCGCACTTATGCATTTGTTACGCTGGAACGCATCGGCGGCGTCATGGTTTACGACATTACCGATCCGGCAGGCATCACTTTTGTTGATTATAAAAACTCCCGCGACAACACCACCTTCGCCGGCGATAACGGGCCGGAAGGAATTATTTATATCGCTCCTTCAGACAGCCCCGACGGCAATGCCTACGTGATCAGTGCAAACGAATTGAGTGGCACGCTGGCTGTTTTTAACCTGAATACGGCGCCCAAAGTTACTTTTCTGGATGATGTAGTGGCCTACACGGAAGGCGATGGCGAGGTGGAGCTCAAAATTGCTGTTGAAAAAACGGGCCCTGCCGGCGCCGTGACGCTTCAGGTTTTGGAGGCTACTACGGCAACATCGGGCGACGATTATGTTTTGGCGACGACGACCATTGCTATTCCGGCTAATGCTGCGGATACCTTCTCCATCACGCTGAATCTGCCGGATAACGGCAATTTATCAGGCGGAAAGTACCTCGTGCTGGCCATCGCTGACGATCAGAACGCCATTCCCGGAAGCATCCGGGAGCAGGTTATCCTCATTCAGGACAACGACATCGAAGCGCCCGCTGCTCAGGCGGATCCATTTGTTAGCATGCGGCATTTGGGCAGTTTTGCAGGCAATCCGGCAGGAGGCTCTGCGGAAATCTCTGCTTATGATCCTGCGTCTAAGCGACTGTTTGTGACCAACATTACGAATGGAACCTTAGATATTCTCGATTTCAGCAATCCTGTAGCCGCAACTCCGGTCTCCAGCATAGACATGACGCCTTATGGCGGAGGAATCAATTCTGTGGCGGTCAAAAATGGCTTTGTAGCGGCTGCCGTTCAAGGCAATTCCACGGCTGAGGACGGAAAAGTTGTGTTTTTTGACACCGACGGGAATTTCCTGAATAGTGTGCCCGTAGGCAATTTGCCGGATATGGTCATTTTTAGCAATGACGGCGTTCGGGTGCTTACCGCAAACGAAGGAGAACCCAACAGCGATTATACGATTGACCCGTTGGGTTCGGTTAGCATCATCAACTTATTGCCGGGTATTCCCAACCTCACATCGGATCATGTGACCACCCTGACTTTTGAGTCGTTCAATGGCGAAATTGAAAGCCTGCGCGCTGCCGGGGTCCGCATTTTTGGCCCGAATGCCACGGTGGCATCCGACCTCGAACCGGAATACATCTGCATCAGCTCCGATGATAAAACAGCTTTGGTGACGTTGCAGGAAAACAATGCCATCGCCGTTGTGAACCTGGAAACCCTGCAAATCGAAGAAATTCGCCCGCTTGGATACAAAGACCACGCTCAGGTGGCGAACATGCTCGATGCTTCTGACCGGGGCGGCCGGATTTTCCTGGCACCCTGGAACATCAAAGGCGCATACATGCCCGATGCAATCGAATGTTTTGAAACCGGCGGCATTACTTATGCCATTACGGCCAATGAAGGCGATGCCAGGGAATACGACCCGCTCGTTGAATCGGTTCGACTGAAAGACCTTGCGCTGGATTCCCTTGCTTTCCCGGATGCCCGGTTCCTGCAAAAGGACGAATTGCTGGGCCGCCTGAATGTGACAAGTGCTTCCGGCGATACCGATGGAGATGGCGAACTGGACGAAATATACGCGTTCGGTGGGCGTTCTGTCACCATTTGGAACACCAGCACCGGTGAACCGGTCTGGGACAGTGGCAGCGACCTCGAGCGCATCACTGCAAACGACCCGGTCTGGGGAAGCATCTTCAACGCCAGCAACGGCGCTTCCGCTTCCTTCAAAAACCGGAGCGACGACAAAGGCCCTGAGCCGGAAGCTGTGTTGATTGCCAATATCGAAGGTCGCCAGTTTGCCTTTATTGGACTTGAACGGATCGGCGGCGTTGTTTTATACGAAGTGAGCAACCCGGCAAATCCTGAGTTTATTCAATACATCAACACCCGCAACCTTGGCGATTTAGGCCCTGAAGGCATGGTCTTTATTCCAAAAGAAGAAAGTCCGAATGGCCGGAACCTGCTGGTGTTGTCGAATGAAATCAGCGGCACGCTCAGTGTTTTCCAAATCGAACTCGACCGCACCAACAACGACGAAGTTGCCCTCGAAACGTTCGACTACAATACCACAACACCGATTGTTGATTTTCAGGATGCGACCATTTTTGAAGGCGGAATTTCCGGACTGCACTACATTCCGGGTACCGACAAGGAGTTTTACGCAGTAGGCGACCGCGGCCCAAATGCCGATGCCAGCTTGCATCCCAACGCAACGGGTACCACCCTGCTGTTTCCTGCGCCGGATTATGCGCCTAAAGTGACGCGTTTCAAGGCTGAGAACGGAGTTTGGAATATCCAGAGCATTGAACCGCTCAGACGTCCGGGAGGCGCTGCTATAAGCGGCTTGCCATTGCCCGCAGGCGCCGGCTCAACGGGTGAAACGGCCTGGGCTGACACTACGCCTGTTGTCCTGACTCCTGACATTTGGGGCATGGACAGCGAAGGAATTGTGGAAGACAACCAGGGCAATCTCTGGTTTTGCGACGAATACGGCGCTTCGGTTTGGAAAGTGAACAAAACGACGCTCGAAGTCATCAAACGCTACACGCCATTTCCCACAGAAACAGAAGACGCACCGCTGCCGGCTGCCATTGGCAGGCGTCGCGCCAACCGGGGCTTTGAAGGCATTGCCTACACCCCGAATGGCAAAATTTACGCATTTGTGCAAAGTCCGGCTGATAATCCAAACACGGCTGCGGGCAACAGCGGTCGCCTGCTGCGCATGGTGGAAATTGACCCGGAAACGGATGCAGTACGCCAGTTTGCATACGAAATCAACCCGCAAACCGGACAAATCCGTACCCGCGACTGGAAAATCGGCGACCTGGTAGCCGTGAACAACGACGAATTTTTGTTGATTGAACACGCAGAGCGCAATGGCTGGAATGTGAAAAACATCTACAAAATTAATATTGCCAACGCCACGCCGCTCAGCACGGAAGATTACAATGGCCAAACAATGGAGCAAGTCGGAACGGCGGCCAACCTCGCTGCTTTTGGCGTAAATGTCGTTGAAAAAGAATTGGTATTGGACTTGCTCGAAGCAGGCTGGGATCTGACGCACGACAAGCCGGAAGGTTTGACGATTCTCAATGACAGTACCATTGCCGTTGTTAATGACAATGATTTTGGCATCAATAGCCCGGCGGGAGACGGTTCAATTGTGTATACCGGAAAAACGACCCGCCTGTATATTTTTGGCCTGAGAAACGGATTGGATTACCAATCTCCCTATTGCAGCTACGATTTCCCGCAAAGTTCGGTTGAAGATTGCGCAGGAGAAACTGTGGTACTGGACGCCGGGGCAGATTTCGACGCCTACCAGTGGAGCGACAACTCCACCGACCAAATGCTTGAAGTGACCAGTGCAGGAACTTATGCGGTGACGGTTACCAACGCAGTCGGCTGTAAATCGGGCGATGCGGTAACTGTAGTCTTTAATCCGACTTCTGCATCCGAACAAAGCTTTGGGGTATGTCCCGGAGAAGTAGTTGAGTTTAATGGCGCTATCCTGATGGCCGGCGATACAGTACAATTCGTGTTGACCAACGCTTTTGGTTGCGATTCTGTACTGACCATTTCGGCT
>JALHRK010000025.1 GCA_022841505.1 Saprospiraceae bacterium
AATGGTTTTTCCGTTGCTGCCCGTGATGCCGATGACCGGGATGTCAAACTGCTGCCGGTGGTGCGCCGCCAATTGCTGCAAAGCCGCCAGCACATCCGGTACCTTCATGATATTGGCCTCTGACAAGGCTTCATACCCTGCTGTTTTTTCGACAATAAAACTCCGGACGCCCGCTTCGTACAATTTTTCCAGAAAGGCGTGGCCGTCCTGACTAACGCCCGGCAAGGCAAAAAACAAGGTCGTTTCCGGGAAAATCAACTGGCGGCTATCGGTGAGCAGGTGCTTCACAATGGCCCTGCCGCCGGCGCGGCGCAGGAATTTGCCGTCAGTAATTTGGGCGATTTGCTTTATGGTGTAGTACATATGCAGTGCGGGATGAACCTTAATTCCCAGGGATTTTGAAAAGGGGCATTCTGAAATAATTATTTCCAGAATACTTTTAATCCTTCAACCGTGTATTGTGCAACCAGGGCATCTGCACTTAAAAGGATAAGCCCTTGATGAATTGCTTGTCGAATGAGCATTCGGTCAAATGGGTCTTTGTGAAAATTAGACTGAAGCAGATGATAGCTACTGGCTTCAACTGGTTCCAATGGCAGCAGTTCATATTGCATTTGGCCACATATTTGAGGTAAATTCACAGGATCAAAATTGAAAAAATCCAGTTTCCCCAACCGATGCTTCAAAGAGATTTCCCATAAACTGACCGAACTAACGAAAATAGCATTTTCGGGAGATTTAATTATGTCCTGTACCTGTTTCGGAATTTTGCTTACCTCAAAAACAGACCATAGCAAGACATGGGAATCGAGTAAATATTTTTTCATCGGGAAAACATTTCTTCTTCAGTCATTTTGAAATCCTCTTTTATCAAAAAACCAGCTTCTCCCTCTAAGAGTCCGAGTGGCCGCGGAGATGGAGATGGCAGGTTTTGTTTCGGAATGAGGTACGCCATTACTTCTTTTTTCCTGCCAAATGTGATCGCAATGGACTCGCCTTGCTGTACCCTTTTGAGAATGTCTGAAAATGTGGCCTTAAAATCGCCAACCGTCATTGTCGTCATATTCTGTATTTTACTACAAAAATACAAAAACCAGACAACTTGTCAAGTTAAAGGCCGCATCAAATAATCGCATATCCCAAAAACCCTCCCTATTTTCGCAGTCAGAAATAAAAAAACGCTTTATGCTCAAAATTGGCGTCATCGGAAGTGGGTCTATGGGATCCGGCATTGCTCAGGTTGCTGCGCTGGCTGGCCACGAAGTCTACCTCTACGACAACAACCCGGATGCGCTGGAGCGCGCCCAGCACCAATTGGAACAAACCCTGCAACGCTTGGCCGAAAAAGGCAAATTGGGCGGGGCTTCGGCGCAGGAAATCCTCGCCCGCATCCACTGCATTCAAAACATCTACGCCTGCCAGGACGCCGGCTTGGTCATTGAAGCGATTGTAGAAGATATGGAGGTCAAAAAAGCGGTTTTTGACCAGTTGGAAGACGTGACGCCGCACCACTGCCTGCTGGCAACAAACACCTCCTCGTTGTCGGTGACGGCCATTGCAGCAGCCTGTACCTCGCCGGAACGCGTACTCGGCCTCCATTTTTTCAACCCGGCGCCGGTGATGAAATTGGTCGAAGTGGTGCCCGCCATCCAAACTGCGCCTGCGGTCACCGAACAGGCATGTGCGCTCATGAAAGCCTGGGGCAAACTGCCCGTGGTCGCCAAAGATACCCCTGGGTTCATCGTCAACCGCATCGCCCGGCCTTTTTATGGTGAAGCGCTGCGCCTCCTGGAAGAGGGCATCGCCGACGTGCCGACTATAGACTGGGCCATGACTGCGCTCGGCGGCTTCCGCATGGGGCCGTTCACCCTGATGGATTACATCGGCAACGACGTCAATTATATAGTCACGGAAACGGTGTTCCGGTCTTTTTTTTACGATCCACGTTACAAACCCGCTTTTACCCAAAAACGGTTGGCGGAAGCGGGCTACTTAGGCCGGAAAACGGGGCGCGGGTTTTACGATTACAGCAAAGGAGAGGATAACCTGTTGGATGCGGCCAATACAGCCGAAGCGCCTGGCCTGCAAATCGTAGAGCGCATCGTAGCCATGCTCATCAACGAAGCCGCCGATGCGCTGATGCTGAATGTGGCTTCCCGCGACGACATTGACCTGGCCATGACCAGCGGCGTCAACTACCCAAAGGGTTTGTTGCGCTGGGCCGATGAGTGGGGCGCTGCGCGCTGTGTGGCCGTGCTGGATGCCTTGTACGATACCTACCGCGAAGACCGCTACCGGTGCAGCCCGTTGTTGCGCCGCATGGCCAATGAGAAACGGACTTTTTATTGAAACCTGGAACAATGCCGAACCTGCTACCGCCCACCCTCACTTTCGACCGCTCCAACTCGCTGCGCTATGTCGGTTGGTTTGTATTCCCTGCATTGTGCGTGATGGCCTGGGTCTTTTATTTGGAACGCACCGTTTTTTTAGACGCCGCTTTCCAGTCCTTTACGGTCATCACCACAAACGAATTGGCCATCCAGGTTGGTCGCTTTGGTGCGGCAGTTACACAGGTTTTTCCCTTGGTGGCCGTTCGCCTGGGTTGGTCGCTGGAAGGCGTGCTGCGCGCGTATTCGATGTCGTTTGTGATCTACCCGTTCGTGCTGTTTTTGTTGCTGGTTGGCGTGTTCCGCAACGGGCGCATGGGCTTGTTGCTGGCCTTGTTTTATACCCTGCTGGTGAGCCATACGTTTTATTGGATCCAGTCGGAGTTGCTGCAAGGCTGCGCGTTGGTGATTTTTTTCTATGGGATTGCAGACGCCCTTTTTTACAAAGACCACCCTGCGCTTGACCATCCATTGCGCGCAGGCGCGATTTACCTCCTGATGACGGGGTTGAGCGTTGTCATCATTTTTTTCCACCCCGTCACCTTCATTCCGTTTTTTTATATCTGGTTGTTCATGGCCATGAGCGGTGGGCGGGAAAAGCGAAAAGCCTTTTATTTGTTGCCGGTTCTGGGCCTCGGGGTGATGCTGTTCAAACGGTTCGGCCTTCCGGCCAACGCCTATGATACGGCGACGACGGGCTTGGCCGACAGTGTGCTGGAACGCGCCATTCACTTTTTTTCGCTGAAAAGCACGCAGAATTTCTACGCAGACTGCGTCACCGATTATTATTGCTTTCCAGTCCTATTGCTGACCATCATCGTTTTTTATGCCAAGCAACGCAATTTCCTCAAGCTGTTTTTTGTCGTCGGTTCGGTGCTGGCTTATTTGGTTTTGGTGAATTGCACTTTCCACTGGGATGTGGAGCAGTTTTACATCGAAAGCCATTATCAGGTGCTGTCGGTAATGCTGGCGGTTCCTTTGGTGCTGGACCTGCTCCGGGCGCCGCGCTGGCGCCGGGTATTGCTGTTCCTGATCCCTGCGGTGGTGGCCATCCGGGTGGCGCATATCGGCTGGCAGCACCAGGTGTACAAAAAGCGCATCGTCATCGAGCAGAATATGTTAGCCCACGCCAAAACATTTGATGGCCAGAAGTTTATGGTTTCCATTGATGACCTGCCCATTAAAGACCTGCTCATGCCCTGGGCACTCCCCTACGAAACGCTCTACCTTTCTGCGTTGGAACACCCCGATTCGTCCATTACGGTACTTTGTATGCAAGGCGAGCAACCCTATGTGACCGAACACGCGGCCCGCACCGACTTGTTTTTCGGTCCCTGGGGCATTCAGCCCGATACCAGCGTTGAAAAAACGGGGTATTTTCGCTTGCAGGATACGATACCGTACCGGAAGTTGTCGCGGGTGGAGGCGTTTGGGAGTAATTGATTTCCCAACCAACACTAACCGGCCTCTATTTGCCGCCAAGGCAGTAAAAATCAATAAAATCAGCTGGTTTTTTTGCCGCCAGTAGCAGATTTTTTTTATTTTTACCGTTAAAACAGTAAAAATGAATAGCGTTCGTATTGGCGAAATTGTGCGGTTTCACAGAAAAATCAGCGGCTTGTCGCGGGAAGCATGTGCCCGCCTGGCAGGAGTAGGAAAAACAGCAATCTACGATGTTGAGCACGGTAAGGCAACGGTGCAATTAGAAACGTTGCTTAAGATCCTGGTGGTCATGAACATTCAGATTACCTTACAAAGTCCGTTCATGAAACAGTTTGAAGATGAGAACGGCTGATATTTTTATTTCGGACGGGAACGCCTTAATTTGACAGATGCTGTAATCGCAAATGTTTTGAATACTTTCCGAGAGGCATATCCATCCTGGGAAAACCTCCTTGCCATTTCATTCCTTTCGGGCAAGCAAAAAGCGACGTATGGCCATATAATCCTTCAGCGCTTCCAACGTTTATTTCAGTAGGCAAATGGCGCCAGGACATTGGGCAGGAAAGGGAATATCTATCAAACTCATTGAAAAAGATCTATCTGGTTTTTTATCCGGGAATAATTCTTTTTTAAAATTGATAAATATGAAAAGCTTTACAAGAATAATCCTGGCACTTCTGTTTTTTAACCCTGATATTTCTTTTAGTAGTAAAGCTCAAAGTCATCTAACGCCTATCGCCTTCGATCATTTGACTGTTGAAGAAGGGCTTTCGCTCAGTACTGTTTATACCACGTTACAAGATCAAAATGGGCTGATTTGGATTGGCACCCGGTACGGTTTGAACCGGTATGACGGATACGAGTTTCGGGTTTTTTTACCCATAAAAGGCGATAAAACTTCATTGGCAGGGCCAACAGTAATCGCTTTGGCAGAAGATAAAAAAGGTAAAATATGGATTGGACATCGAGATGCCGGGATAAGTGTCTGGGACAAAACAAAGGGAGTTTTTGAGCAATTTCCGGGCAAGCCAGATAGCGAAATTGATTGGGACAAAATTACAGTCAGAAGTATCCTTGAAGATAGCCGGGGCTGGTTGTGGGTTGGGACAGCGGGGGCTGGTGTTTTTGTTTTTGATGAAAACCGCAATAAGATAGAGCACCTTTGTATCCAATGCCAGCCCCGGACTAAAGCATTGAAAACTAATTTTATTTTCGATTTTCAGGAAGACCGGCAAGGTAGAATCTGGATAGCTGCCAATGGTCGGGGGATTACCGTTTATGATCCGGTATCACGGTCAACAACTTTTATCAACAGCGACGACGCCTTGAATCTTAATAGTTACGAAAAATCACTTTGCCTTGACTTACAGGGGAATTTGTGGATTGGCACTGCCGGAAGCGGATTGTACAAATACGACATGGCCGGCAAGAGATTTGAGCATTTTTTCACCAACAAAAATAATTCCCCGCAAGGTTTATCCCATAACATCATTACGGACCTTGCTGTTGATTCATCAGGGTTGCTTTGGATTGCTACTGATGGAGGCGGGCTCAATATCCATGCCCCGGGCAGTAAAACCTTTCAACACATCAAGGTCTCTCCCGGACATCCTCAATCGCTGAATACGAATGCTTTATATCATTTGATGTTTGACCGAACCGGTAATCTTTGGATCAGTACTTTTAATGGCGGTATAAATATTCACAAGGCTTTTAAATCCCCATTCCTGATTCATGAAAATCAAAATGACTACGGGCGGAAAGGGCTCCGTTCTGTCCTGGCTTTAAAGGAGGATGTCCATGGAAAAATCTGGATGGGGACAGATGGAGGAGGTTTATTTTTTACAGATACCAAAAAACACAGCATCGAAATACAAGCGGTTACACTTGCTGGGAAAAAATTTCCTAAGCCCGTAATTACCTGCATTGAAACCGATGGCCAAGACGGGCTTTGGTTGGGCACATTTGCCGATGGATTGAGTTATTACAACACCAAAACGCAAACGATCCGCAATTTTCGTAGTCACCCGGATGATGAAAATTCCCTTTCTCACAATAATGTATGGGCCATTGAAACAGACAAAAAAGGTGGCTTGTGGATTGGTACATTAGGTGGCGGACTAAACTATTTATCCCCGGATAAAAAGACGCTCAAACGCTTTGAAATTGAATCAACTGATCCCAATAGTATTACCAGTGTACAGATCGTGGATGTGCTACTGGACAACAACCAGGAATACCTTTGGGTTGCCAGTGAAGACAAAGGCTTAGACCGGCTACATCTCGCTTCGGGAGCGGTCAGGCATTACAGGCAGTCAGGAGCAGAAAGTTCGAAGTGCCTGAGCAGTAATAACCTGCAATGTTTGTTTCAGGACCGGCAGGGCAGGCTATGGATTGGTACTGAGTTTAATGGATTGAACTGCCTGATTCCCGAAACAGGTGAGGTGCGGCATTATGACATGAAAAATGGGTTGCCCTCTGATATGATCAGCAGCCTGGAGGCGGACGAAGCGGGAAATCTTTGGATCGCCACCCCCAAAGGTATTGTCAGGTGGAATCCGGCAAACAATGCAATCATTGATTTCGGCGGCGACGCCAACCTGAAAAGTAATCAGTACAATCCAAGGTCTTCTCTTAGCCTGAAAGACGGAAGGTTGGCATTCGGCGGAACCAATGGCTTTTCGATACTTTTACCCAACAATTTCCAACTCAATCCTCATCCGCCCAAAGCAATTTTCACAGATTTGAAAATATCAGGGCAATCGGTACCAATCGGTCAATGGAAGGGGCAAACCGTTTTGAATGGCAACCTGAATGATCCGGCTACAACGGTCCGGCTGTCTTACGCGGACAGAGGAATTATCTTTGAATTTACCGGAACAGATTATACCAATCCGGATAAAAATAAATTTGCCTACCAGTTGATCGGATTTGATGACGAATGGAATTATCCAGGTGCGGGCCATCAAAGGGCCATCTATTCGAGCCTGAAAGGAGGCGCCTATTTACTAAAGGTCAAAGCCTCCAACAACGACAATGTTTGGGGGGAAGTTAAAACGCTTGTAGTCAACGTTACGCCCCCCTTTTGGGAAACCTGGTGGTTTTTTCTTTTATGCATAATCGCCATTATGGCGATCACATTTTTGGTTATCAGGTACTTTCTGGAACACCAAAAAGCTGTATTTCAAGAAAAATCTTTCGCAGCAGAGCAAGAAATTCTCAGGTTGAAAAACGAAAACCTGGAAAAAGAAGTGGAGTCAAAACAAACCCAACTCAGCGCTTCTGTTTTACAAAGTGCACATAAAAACCAGTTTCTGGCAGACATCAAAGCCCAGATTCAAAAAATCGAATTCCCCCGGAACACCGCCCAGAATCCGGAGTTACGCAAAGTGGTCAGGGCTATTGATCAGGAACTTGATCAGGAAGATTACTGGGCGCAATTTCAACTTACCTTCAATCAGATGCACCAGAGTTTTGTGCAGCAGCTACAACATTGGCATCCCAATATTTCTGACCATGACAACCGACTTTGCTGCTTCATCCGCATGGGGTTATCTAATAGCGAGATCGCTTCCATTCTCAACGTTACCATTAATGGCGTGGAACAGAGTAAATACAGACTGAAGAAAAAAATGTGTCTGGATAAAGATGCCTCTCTTAACGATTACATCAAAAATCTTTGAGTTGGCATTGGGCCTTTCACCAGGATACCTGCCTTAGAGACCTGGTCTGCGATTACCCATCCCAAATAGTATTCGGCATTCCGTGCCAAAAGCGCCCAATCAGGTAGAATTTTGGGCATGGCGAGCGTTTGTCAGGTGCTTTTTTTCCGATTCCCTCTCATTTTAGGATACACTTGCAGTTGTCATTTGACTTAATCGGTGATGTTCAGCCTTTTCAAAGTTGAACACCTTCTTGTCCAGTAGTATGGGGTCAAACTTATTCGATTTATCACGTTTTTCCAACAAAAAAAATTATTATGAAATTGAAATTAAACACTTTGGTTCTGCTTATTTTATTGAGCTTTGGACTCTATGCTCAAGTAACGATCACAGGAACGGGAACCGGAGGTTGGAACCAACCTGGCGGCCTGGCTTTAACATCAACCGATGGGATTGTCTGGACTGCTGAAAACTTTGAAATTGTAGGAGACGGCAATATGAAGTTTTCTGAGGGCGGGACATGGGAAACGACAGGTGGCTATTCTGCCAGTACGCCTGCTCCCGGGTTTCCATCAGGAACCATAACGATTAATGGTGGCTCGAACATTGTGGGCACATTGGGCTTCTGGAACGTTACCTACAATTTGACCACAAAAGAGTATGCTTTCACGCCGGGCATAAACCCCAACCCAGTTGTAGTCGTAAGTGGGGGCGGTTTAGGTGCGGACGTTCAAATGAATACCGCTAATGGGGTAAGCTATGCGAAGAAAAGCTTGTTTTTCCCTGGAGGGAACGCAAGCTTCAAGCAGACTTCGCCAACAGCGGGGCAATGGGGCGGCCCATTTCCTGATGGCCCGGCAGTTGTGAACGGAACCATACCAGTACCCGCAGGTGCGTATAACGCTTATTTCGTTTTGCCTTCTGCTATTGGTCCGGCTGAGTACATCTTTGAACCCGTTGTGGTGAGCATGATCGGCAATTTCGCCGGCTCCGGATGGAATACAGATTTGGATTTGGAAACAACAGACAATGTCATTTTTACAAAATCTAATTGGGCTCCCGTTGTGAATCCTACCTGGACGGACACGACGCTGAATTTGAAGTTCAGGGACAACCATGACTGGACATTTCAATATGGTAACAGCTCTTCAACGAATGGCGCCAATTATCCAAATTTAACAGGCACGGCCATGAACGGGATAGCTGGTGGTGGCGGAGACATTTTCCTCCCCTGGCCTGCTCCCAATGCATACAACGTTACTTTTGACAGGTCAACGGGCGTATGGATATTTGAAGTTGTACAAGTGTCTTCAACCCGCAACATTGAACCCGTTAGCTTCCAGGTTGCACCGAATCCAACTTCTGATCTGTGGAACTTCACATTTAAAGAGAATCCACGGGCTAATACGATTCAGATTGTGGATATTTTGGGGAAAGTTGTTTCCACAACGCAGATCCGTTCAACGAATGTGCTTGTAGATGCATCGCAGTTGCCTAACGGTGTCTATTTTGCAGTAATAGGCTCTGAGTCTGTAAAGTTAGTGAAGCACTAATAAGGCGTATTTTTATACCTCGCACCGCCAGGTGCGAGGTATATATAACCTTGAGCTATGTAGCGTAGCGCCCGCAGAGAGACCCACCACATCATTTTTCAGAGAACCACTTTTTTACCAATAAATGCCATTTGTATGGGGCTTAAATACTATTTCCAAATTCTCTTATTTTTCATCGTCAATGTTGCAAGCGCGCAATCCATAACGGTAAATGGGAACGTGGTAGATTCGAAAAACAAACAACCTTTGCCAGGCGTTGCCATTTTTGCTAAAAATACTCAAGACGGTGTAGTGACAGATTTGGATGGGAACTACTCCATCGCAATAAACCCAAACGACACCCTGGTATTTTCATTCCTGGGGTTTGTTAGCCAGGAAGTTGTCATTACCCAATCACAAACCTTAAATATCAACCTTTCAGAGGGCGCCAGCAGCCTCGAAGAAGTTGTTGTTGTCGGTTATGGCACGCAAAAGAAAGCATTGGTCACCAACGCTATTGCTTCAGTGGGGGCAGCCTCTTTTGACGATCGGCCAATCACATCTGTGGGGCAGGCACTTCAAGGCAATGCAGCGGGTGTTACGGTCGTACAATCATCCGGAAAACCGGGCGGGGCATTGGATATAAGGATAAGGGGTTTAAACTCAATTGTTTCCGGAGTGAACCCGTTGTTTGTTATTGATGGCGTTCAAACGTATTCGGCAGAAGGCGTAAATACGGATGACATTGTTGATATGCAGATTTTGAAAGATGCTACGGCTACGGCAATATACGGCATCAACGGCAGTGCGGGCGTGGTATTGATAACGACCAAAAGAGGTAAGGCCGATAAGCATGTATTTGGCTTTAGTTCCTATATCGGCACTTCGGAGATTGTTAAAAATATCGAGGTGCTGAATTTGGATCAGTACAAAACCTTAATGAGCGAACTGAGTTCGTCGTACGTAGAGCAAGCCAACGCTCCTAAATATGCAGGCATCAATACCAACTGGAGCGATGAAGTTTTTCGGACGGGGCAAGACGAGAACTATGAACTTTCTTATTCCGGTGGCGCCAAAAAACTCAGGGTGTTTACGTCTTTAGGCTATCAAAACACTAAAGGGATTGTACGACCTTCGAGGTTCGCCAGGTATTCTGGCAGGCTAAATTTGGATTACGATGTCAATTCGTGGCTGAAAGTATATGCCAACGTAAATTTGATCAAAACAGAGCTGGCAAATACGAGTGATAATAACAGTGCTAACCAGGGCGGAGTGATTTTGAGTGCATTAACGACCCAGCAATACTTGCCAATATATGCTGATGACCTTGTCGGCGGTGCTGAAGCAAATGGCCAGTTACCCGGGCAGTTTGCTTCAAACCCCATTGCATCCTTAGAAAACCCGGTATCCTTTGCAAGCAGACAAGAAGATACCCATGTAAACAGAATTTTGGGGAATTTAGGTTTTGAGGTTCGCTTGATGAAAAATCTAGTCTGGAACCAGTCAACTACGATTGATCGGTCCAGTAGTGAATATGAATTTTTTGTGGATAGCTACCGGTCAAATTACGGCAGGAACAACGATAACCCCGATATTGCCACAAGAGGCATCGGGCGGCAATACCTCACGAAGAACCTAAATTTGAATTTTGAAAACACTTTGGAATACCTGACAAGAACGGATGACCATGAACTCAAGGTTTTATTAGGGTCTGGTATCCAGCATTTTGGATTTAATCAGGATCAATTGGAGGGGATTGGTTTTGGGCTTGACCTTCGGACATTAGATCTTGGTCAGATGATGGATACCACTCATGCCCGGATAATTGAGCGGGAAAAGAACACGGTTTCTTATTTCACAAGGGTCACCTACAACTTCATGGATAAATATGTCATCAATGGCGTGTTCAGAGCAAGCGGTTCTTCACAGTTGGCAAAAGGCCATAAATGGGGCTATTTCCCGGGTATTTCTGCTGCCTGGCTGGTTTCCAAGGAGCCGTTTTTTGGGAATAATGAATTGATTTCACTCTTAAAATTAAGAGCAGGCTGGGGTCAGACTGGCAATATTTCCGGCATCCCTGAATATGCATCCTATGGTTTGGCGGCATTCAATTTCGCAAACCCGGATGCGCTGGAACAAATAAATTATACCAATGAAGACCTGACATGGGAAACCACCACGGACATAAACATTGGGGTAGATTTGACTATGTTCGATTATCGGGTAAAATTTACGTCGGACATTTTTAAGAGAAACACAAACGACCTGCTTTTCAGGCTTAAAATCGAGGGAAAGGACTACCTCTATAATGCCGGGGAAGTTGAAAACAAAGGAATTGAATTTTCTTTGAATACCCACAATATCCGAAGCCAAAACCTGAACTGGAATACCAATTTCAATATTTCGTTTCTGAAAAACAAAGTAATTGAATTTGGCAAAAACCGGTACGAATCCTATGGCTATCAGGGGGTCAACTTAATAGAAGGCGGGCAACCGTTGGGTAATTTCTTTGGGTATGCTGTTGAACAAATCAACTCTTCCAACGGGAATATTGAATACCGTGACATTGATGGGGGAGGGTTTCTGAATGCGGCGGACAGGACAATTATTGGCAATGCGATGCCGGATTTTACTTTTGGTTTCACCAATTCATTGTCGTACAAAGGGATTTCGCTGGATGTATTGATCACAGGCAGCCAGGGAAATGATATTTTTAATGCGTCAAGAATTGATTTAGAGGGCATGCAAGATCCTAAAAATCAATCGGTTGCCGTATTGCAAAGATGGCAAAAAGAAGGGGATATCACCAATATCCCCAGAGCCAATGACCCGAATGCCGTATTGGCTTCAGATCGGTTCATCGAGGATGGATCTTATGCGCGCTTAAAATCAGTGACGCTTTCCTATAATTTCCAAAAAATGTTTTGGGGATTAAGCTCCATGAAAATTTATGCTACGGGACAGAATTTGGCGACTTTGACCAACTATTCCGGCTTTGACCCGGAAGTCGGTTCCAACAACGAATCAACAGGAGTTGCAAGGGGTATTGATTATGGGACATACCCACAAGTCAGGACGTTTATTTTTGGGTTGAAAATTCAATTTTAAAACAATGAAAAACGATATCATGAAAAACGCGCCATTTTTCAAAACAATACTTATCCTTTTTACGGGTGGCGTTTTTTGGGCATCTTGTGAAAAACTGCTGGATACCGAACCGATCACAGACAGGGTTGTGCCGCCACAGGATGAGCAAATATTGAAAACGGTGGAAGATGCTCAAGGCGCGATGAAATCCATATATGCCATTTTTGGCAATGAATTTTGGCAATTTGATTATTTTTATTTAGGCGACGGAGGGTCAGATGTTGCTTACGCCGGCGCCGATGTCCCTGAATTTTTTCAAATTGACGAATACCGGATCAATGCAACCAATTATGTGGTGGCAAGGGATTGGAGGCATTTTAGTGATTTTGTAAAAAGGTGCAACCTTTTGATCAATTATATAGATGGAGTACCCGGTTTAACAGAAGTAGAAAGGGATGAAATGATCGGGCAGGCGGCCCTGTTCAGGGCCTTGTCGCGGTTCATGGCAACCCAAATCTGGGGTGATTTTCCGATTATCAATACGACCATCACTTCCGTAAATTCAAACAATTTTGACTCGCTTTATAACGATTTATACCCTTCCAGAAAACCAATTTCAGACGTGTACGATGCTATTATCGCTGATTGTGAAACAGCAATAGCAAAAGCTCCTGATGTTACATCGGCTCCTGAGAGTAAATACAAACCCAGCAAAAGTGCGGCTCGGGCATTGTTGGCAAAAGTGTATGCCACAAAGCCCAACCCTGATTGGGCTAAAGTGATTCAATACTGTGACGAAGTCATAAACGGTGGTTTCAGCCTTTTGAGCAACTACGATCATTTATTTGACAATCTGCATGAAGGAAATGCAGAATCTATTTGGGAGGTAAACGGGGAAGGGCAAAGCTCCTTGATCAATTCATGGTGTACTAATGTTTTTTTAGGTACCAACTGGAAAAAGTTTAATACCCCATCGCATACTTTAAACAATGCGCTGGATTCTAAAAGAAAGACATCCACCATCAAGCGATTCCCGACTACATTTGCTGACCCTTATTGGACCAGTTTTACGCAGTTTCCGCACCCGTGGAAAATGCGGGCGACCGATGGAACCCAAAATTTTTATATTCTTCGCCTGGCAGACATTATCCTGCTTAAAGCCGAAGCTTTGGCCAGAACAGGCGACTTAGCAGGGGCAATGGCATTGGTCAACCAGGTGCGTAGCCGGGTTTCGTTGCCCGCCGTGGGTGCTGTTGCGTCGGAAGACGAGGCAATCCACGTAATTCTTCAGGAACGATTCTTGGAACTGGCTTTTGAAGGCCATAGGTGGTATGATTTGAAAAGAACCGGTAAGTCCATTGAAATATTATCACAACAAACCTATTCGGTTTACGATCCCAACACGCAAACGTTTTTAGAAGTACCTATGTCCTATATAGGCAATTTAACCCCCAACGATTTGGTGTGGCCCATTCCGCAGGATGTTTTGGACAACAACCCAAACCTGGTTCAGAATCCAGGTTATTAATTATACTGGAGGCTCTGAAACAAAAATGTCCAGTAGTGGATCCAATTTATTTGACGCAAATTATCCTGTTCATACAGGACTAAACTTAAAGAATGAAAATCACCTCGAAGATTATGCAATTATCCCTTTTGTTATTGTTGGCAGTTTTGGCTGCTGCGTGTGAGCATCCTCAGGACAGTAAACCTGAACCTACGCCAACAGACGAAGATCCTGTAAGCGTTTGGGTTACAAATGGGCAGCAAACAAAGCTTTTGGAAAGCCAGACAACTACCCTGTTTTTTGATACCATACGAAACACTCATCCATCTATCGAGGTTGATGGAGCCCAGACATTTCAAACCGTTGATGGTTTTGGTTACACCCTGACAGGCGGCAGCGTTGAGGCCATCAATTCATTGACGCCAGCAAAAAAACAAGAATTGCTGCAAAACCTTTTTGGAGAAACCTCAAATGATATTCATGTAAGTTATTTAAGGATTAGCATTGGTGCTTCTGACCTGAGTGCTTCGGTTTTTTCATACAATGATTTACCGCAGGGCCAGACCGATATTCTGCAAACAAATTTCAGCATTTCACCGGACAGCGCTTTGGTATTTTTATTAAAAGAAATATTGCAGATAAACCCTGAAATAAAAATAATGGCAGTGCCGTGGTCTCCACCATTGTGGATGAAGTCAAACTTTACTTCTATTGGAAGCAGCTTGTTCCCTGTTTATTACACTTCTTACGCTACCTATTTTGTGAAATACATTCAGGCAATGAAAAGTGAAGGAATTGTTATTGATGCCGTCTGCCCACAAAATGAACCTTTGCATGGCGGGAACAATCCAAGTATGCTCATGACCGCAGACCAACAGATCAGTTTTATTAAAAAACTTGGAGCAGCATTTCAAGCCAATGGAATAACAACTAAAATAGTATGCTACGACCACAATTGCGATAAACCAGAATACCCTATTCAGGTTTTAAATAATCCAGACGTAAATCCTTATGTGGATGGATCTGCATTTCATTTATATGGTGGCGATATTAGTGCCTTGTCAACCGTGCATGATGCTCATCCGACAAAAAAACTGTATTTCACCGAACAATGGACCTCTTCAACCGGTGATTTTGGCGGTGATTTGAAGTGGCATCTCAAAAATGTAGTCATAGGATCTATGCGTAATTGGAGCGTGAATGCACTGGAATGGAACCTGGCAAATGATGCTGGCTTCGGTCCTCATACGCCAGGAGGGTGTACTATGTGTAAAGGCGCAATCACCATTAACAATAGTGGAAGCTATTCAAAAAATGTCGCCTATTACATCATAGCGCATGCTTCAAAATTCGTTCCGCCTGGTTCTGTAAGAATTACCAGTAATATTTCGGGCAATCTTAATAATGTAGCATTCAAAACGCCAACAGGGAAAACCGTATTACTCGTCGAAAATGATGGGAATACGGCTTCGGTTTTCAACATAAAATATAAAGGAAAATGGTTTACGACTTCGCTTGATGCAGGTTCGGTCGCTACTTACGTATGGTAAGATGCCTTGCTAAAAAATCCATCGTTCGTTCCCACGCCAACTTCGCCGCCGCTTCATTGTACCGGCTCGCCGAAGTATCGTTGTGGAATGCGTGGTTGACGCCCTCATACATGTGCAATTCGTAAGGTTTGTTGTTGGCTTTCAGCGCCGCTTCATAGGCTGGGATCCCGGCATTGACGCGCTCGTCTAAGCTGGCGTAGTGCAGTTGAATGGCGGCGTTGATTTTCGGCACGTCTGCTTCCGCAGGCTGGCGACCGTAGAAACCGACCGCCGCTTTCAGGGTCGGTACGTTGACCGCTAAGCTGCCCGACATGGCGCCACCCCAGCAAAAGCCCACACAGCCGGCATTGCCGTTGTAATCTTTGCGCGTTGCCAGGTAGTCAAAAACGCCGATGAAATTTTTGAGGCTGTCTTCCGCTTTCAGGGTACCGAAAAGCGTTCTGGCTTCGTCTTCGTTGGCAGGAGTGCCTCCTAACGGCGCCAGGGCATTGGGCGCGATGGCTAAATACCCGGCCATGGCTGCCCGGCGCGTTACATCTTCAATATGCGCGTTTAACCCGCGGTTTTCGTGGATCACCACCACTGCCGCGTATTTTTTCTTCTTTTTGGGTCGGGCTACATACGCGCCCATTTCGGCAGGCACGCCCGGATAGGTAATGTATTCCGTGAACAGCTTTTTGCCGGCCTCCTCCGTCATCATAGAGCGCACATAATCCGATTCCAGCAAGGGCAAAACCGCCGCAGCGGCAGCCATTCCACCGGTCAAACGGGCCAATTTTGTCAAAAATTCCGCACGCGTGAGCGGCTTGTGGGTGTACTCGTCGTACAGGTTGATGATGCGCTGATCCATAGACTTTGGTTATATGAGCTTGTTCGGGATTTCATCAACGGGCTGCGATCGGCAAATTTTATTTTATACGGCGTTGGATTTTTTCGCCGTAGCTGCCGGCTACGTCTGCAAAATCCGCCTTGTCTAAAACAAAATTTCCTCGCTCTCGCTCCGTCATGAAAACCCGAACAAGCTCTAAATTTTTACACAATCACACTTTGCCTCCTTGCCAACTTGCCTCTTGCCAACTTGCCCCTTACCTCATCAAAATCACATCCCCTTTAAACACCTCCGTCTGCCCATCTGCAAAAACGACTTCTGCGTAATAGACATATACGGCTGCATTCATTTCCCGGCCCTCGAACGTACCGTCCCAGCCGTATTGCGAATCATTCGGCAGGAAAGGCCCTTTTTGGTGCAACATATTGCCCCACCGGTCAAAAATAATAAAACCTTTGACTTCTACCACGTCGCTTCCCGCAAAAATGGTAAACAGGTCGTTAAAGCCATCGCCGTTGGGACTAAAAACATTCGGAATGTATACGCTGCGGGTTTTGTTCACAAAAATCATCACGACATCGCTGGCACTGCACCCGTTGGCATCTTCGGCAGTCAGTCGGTAAGCGGTGCTTTCTATCGGATTGGCATACGAATCGGATGCGTCCGGTGTGCTGAGATTCAGCGTTGGCGTCCATTGCAATTGCGCAATATCAAAATTGACCTGTGCGCGGATGAGGGTGCTGTCCCCCAATTTAATGGTACGGTCTTCCCCGAGGTCAAGCATCAATTCTTCCTGCGCTTCAACATTGGCGGTCACCGAAGTCGTGCAACCGTTGACATCGCGGATAACGAGGTCATAAACGCCCGCAGCAAGGTTGGCCACCGTGAATGGCAGACTGGAAGGTATGGACTGGAATACATTGCCGTCCATTGAAAACGAATAGGGGCCGCTGCCACCATTCACTGCCTCGATGAGGATGCTGCCGTCGCGATCCCCAAAACATAAGGGAGAAAGACCCGAAAGCGTGGCCGTTATTCCGGCAGGAGCGGTCAGCGTTACACTTGCCGTACCGGTACACCCCCCGGCGTCCGTCATGGTTACTGTGTAGGTTCCCGCGGCTAAACCTTCCGCTTCAGCGCCGGTTTGGCCATCGCTCCAAACATAAGTATACGGCGGCAAACCGCCCAGCGGAAGCACCGTGGCACTGCCGTCTTCGCTTTCCGGGCAACTGACGCCAAAACCCTGGAAATCGGACGTTATCTGCCCCTGAACGGCTAAATTGCTGACGCTGACGGTCGCGCTGCCGGAAATAGTAACCGGACAGGCATTCCCGATGGCGGTTGCCGAAAGAATGGTGTAGGTGGCCGTAGCGCCCGGGCTGACCGTAATCGTTTCGCCGTTGGTGATGTTGTTCAGCGTGGCGGGAGGAGAAATGCCGTTGCTGTACGTGACATTAAAGGTCGTTTCCCCTGCCAGGAGGAAGGTAAGCGTAGCCGAGCCTCCGGTACAAATGGAGGCATTGCCTTGAATGGCTGCGGTTATTGGCAGGCTAAAGGATAAATCTACCAAAATGGTGCTGTCGCAACCGGTTGCAGCGCCGCCAATGATGACCTCCGTTCCGGAAGGATTATTGCCGTCGTACACCGTTCCATTGACGGTGAGGCTTTCGCCAAAACACAGCGTCGGCGCAATTTGGGAGGAAACGGCAGGATGGAAGCTGAGATTGACGACCACCGTGCTGTCGCAACCGTTCACAGTTTGCAGGCTTTCTGTTCCGGATGGATTGTTTTGGTTGTAAACCGTACCATTGACGACCAACTGTTCACCATCGCATAAGGTTGGATTCAGGGTCGTGGTCGGTTCCGGGAAAAAGCTTAGGGCAACGATAACCGTGCTGTCGCAGCCATTGGCGCTGCCGCCCGGGATGAGTTCGGTGCCGCCAGGATTGTTCTGGTCGTATATGGTGCCGTTGACGACGATTTGTTCGCTGCTGCACAAATTGAGGGTCAGGTTTCCGGTCACAGGCGGTACAAACTGAAGGGCGACCACGATCGTCGAATCGCAACCGTTGGCGCTGCCGCCGGCGACAATTTCTGTACCTGCCGGATTATTTTGGTCATAAACCGTTCCATTGACGATCAATTGTTCGCCTTCGCAAAGGGTTTGGGCGATGTTGCTCGTGGATGCCGGGTGGAAACTCAACGAGATGTTTACAACGGAATCGCAGCCCGATGCAGCCACTAAAACTTCCTGGCCAACCGGCGTATTTTCATCGTAAGTGGCGCCATTTACGACCACCGTTTCGCCCGGACAAAGCGTCGGCGACAAATTGGTGGTCACCGGCTGGATGAAAGTCAGGTTGACCAAAACGCTGGAATCACAACCATTTACGCTGGCGTTTGGCAAAATGGCAGTGCCGGAAGGATTGGCTTCACCAAACGTGGTTCCGCCGATGGTGATGGTTTCGCCCGCACAGAGGGTTTCCGTAAAGGACCCCGTTGCAGGAGGGAAAAAGCTGATGCTAACCGTAATGATGCTGTCGCAACCGGAAGGATTTACCCCCTCAATGACTTCTATGCCAATAAGACGGCTTTCATCGTAAACACTGCCATTCACCACGATGCTTTCGCCCGGACACAAGGTTGGCGATACCGTGGCTGTTGAATGCGGCGATACGGCAATGCTGGATGAGGCATTCAATACATTCGTGCAATTCGCATCCGAAATACCCGT
This sequence comes from Saprospiraceae bacterium, assembly GCA_022841505.1. Taxonomy (GTDB): domain Bacteria; phylum Bacteroidota; class Bacteroidia; order Chitinophagales; family Saprospiraceae; genus JABWAJ01. Next base: position 18,732 of record JALHRK010000025.1, read on the forward strand.
AAGGGCAAGCGAAATGGTTCCGTTTGTCAGGTTAAAATCTGCCGGGCAAACCGGGATGACGCCCGTTGTCCCTGCAAAAGTTGCACTCAGCGCTTGCGGGCCCGAACCGGTATCCAGTGTATAGTTGACTGTAAATGGCGGGGCGCCCGTCAGTGTGAGCGAAAAGTCAAAACAATCGTCTTCGCAAATCGCCGTGCCTGCGCCAAGGGTGGCATTTGGTAGCGTGTTTTGAGTGATGAGGGTAGCGGTCGCCGTAGCAATACATCCCGCCCCATCGGTGACGGTGACGCTGTAGGTTCCGGGCGAAAGCCCCATCGGGTCTTCCGTGCCGTCCAGGGCATCGTCGCTCCAGTCAAAAGTCAATGGAAGAAGGCCTCCGGTGACCGTCAGTTCGATACTGCCGTCCAGGCTGCCCGGACAGGTTTCGTTTTGCGCCGTTGCGCTGACGTTGATATTGCACCCGGGCGCCGCAATGGTGAACGTACAGGTTTCTGTACAGCCGTTTGCGTCGGTCAGCGTCAGGGAGTACACCCCGGCCGCCAATCCGCCAATCACAACCGTATCGGCCATAGTTACAATTTGACTACCACTGCCGGCGCCATTCCAGTTCAGGGTATAAGGCGCTGCGCCGCCATCAACAATAATTGAAGCTTCCCCATCAGTAGCCACCGGAGTAGAGACGGGTGTTTGCTGGCTGCACTGGAGTTCGAGCGGAACTGCCGCAAATATTTCCACCGAGTCGGCAAGCGTACACCCCAGCGCGTCCGTGATGGAAATGGTATAGGTTGCGGGGGATAAATTAATGATGGTATCGCTTATTTCGGTGGTATTCCATAAAAGGTTGTAAGAAAAAAATTCGCCGGTGACGGTTGCGATAGCGCTGCCATCATTCGCACCGGGGCAGGTTTCGTTTTCGCTACTCAAGGCGACTTCTAATCCGCCACAAATAGTTAAACCACAGGGGCTGGGGCAATTATTCGCATCAATTACAAACACCGTATAAAACCCGGGAGGCAAGTCGTTGAGTAAGATCGTACTATCCATGCCGCTGATGATCGTATCATTGTATCCGCCGCCCGCACGGTCAATAGTGATCGTATATGGCGCAAGGCCGTTCGCATAAGTGATTTGGGCAGATCCATCACTCGCAGAAGGCCCTGAAGCGGGACTGATTACCTCGCAGGTTTCAAAAATAGGATCCGGCGTCGAGAGCGTCACAGAAATCGTATCACTACAGCCTGCCTCGTCGGTAACTGTAACGGCGTAAAATCCAGCACTAAGACCTACAAGATCTGGCTCGCCGTCAAGGGCATCCACATTCCAGTCGTACTGAAGCACCCCCGTCGCATTTAAGACGTCCAAAACAATGCTTCCATTCTGAGCACTAAAACAAGGGGAAATAACAGCACTGATGATGACCACATCCAGTGCGCATCCGGAGGAACTGATGGTAAAACTACAGACCTCTGAGCAGCCATTGTCATCTGTCACGGTCATGGTATAGACGCCTGCCGGCAAATTTGAAATGGTAGCGTCTCCCGCAATCAAGGCCTGCTGCGTGCCGCTCGCCGGGCCTGCCCACAGGAGGGTATAAGGCGCTGTGCCCCCGCTGATGCTGATGGTCGCTGCGCCGTCGCTGCCGCCGGGAGTAGACACCGGATTTGCCTGCGCACAGGAAAGCACCAACCCCGGTGGATCTGTTAACGTCACGGAAGTAATCGCCTGACAACCGTCGTCATCCGTCACCGTGACGGAATATGTCCCCGCGCCCACAGACATTGGGTCTTCCATGCCGTCCAAAGCATCATCGCTCCAGTCGTAATCGAAAGGGAAAGCTCCTGTCGCAGTGACATCAATCGTACCATTGGTACTGCCTTCGCAAGTTGGGTTTTCGGAAGTTGCTGACACCTGAATATTGCAGGAAGGGTCGCTGATGACGAAACTACAGGCGATCGTACAATTGTTGGCGTCTGTTACCGTCACATTGTAACTGCCGGCGGTTAACCCGGAGAGGGTAGCCGTGCCTGCAGTCGCCTGCGGCTGCGAGCCGCTTCCCGCACCCGACCACGCCACCGTATAAGGCGCCGTGCCGCCGCTGATGGCAACGCTGGCCGAACCGTCGCTGCCGCCAACCGTGGAAACCGGGCTGGCTTGGGCGCAAGTGATGTTGAGCGCGTTAGGCTGGTTGAGCACGATAGATGTGTTGTTCTGGCAGCCGGTTGCATCACTTACGGTAACCGAATAAGTGCCGGCGCCAAGCCCCGTAGGATCTTGTATCCCATCCAAAGGATTGGCATTCCAGTCGTAGTTGAAAGGCATAGTTCCGCCGGTAACAGTCAGGTTGAGGCTGCCGTTGGTCGCGCTGTTGCAGGTAATGGCTTGCGCCACCACAAGGCTGAGCGTAAATGCGGGCGAAACGGTGAGGGTGACCGCCGCAGGCACGGAAGAACACCCATTGTTGGTGACCACCGCATACACAGTCGCAGTGCCCGAGGTATAGCTGGTTGGGTTGGCAATCGGCCCGGTTCCGTTGGCATTGGTAAACCAGTTCACCGGATTGCCTGTGCCGCCATTAACGGTTGCATTCACAGTCGTGAGGTTGAAAGAAGCGGTGCCGCTGCCACAAACTTGCAGGGAAGCCGGTAAAGCGGGCGGGAGCGGGGTCACTGTCAGCGTGACCGCAACTGGCGCCGAAGTACACTGCCCGTTTGTTACCCGGGCATAAACCACCACTGACCCGCTGGTGAAAGCCCCCGGGTTGCCGATTGGCGTAGTTCCGGCGGCGTTGGAGTACCAGTCTACTGTACCACCGAGGCCTCCATTGACTGTATTGTTTACTGAATTCAGGTTAAACGTCGCCTGGTTGCCCGAAGTGGCGCACTGTTGCATGGAAGCCGGATTCGTGGCCGGAGCGGCTAAGAGCGTCAGGGTAACTGGCACCGGAGCAGAAACGCAAGTGCCATTGTCTACCACCGCGTAAACTGTTGTGGCGCCCGAGGTAAACGTTGCCGGGTTGTTGATGGGCATCGTAGCCCCGGCATTGCTAAACCAGTTGACCAAATTGGCTGTGCCGCCATTGACTGTAAGATTGGCTGCAGTCAGGTTAAAGATGGCCTGGCTGGCGCCATTATCGCAGGCCGAAAGGCTCGTCGGGATGGCCGTTGGCGCGGGGGTTACCGTTAATTGAACCGCAACTGGTTGGGAATTGCAAAATCCATCGCTGACGACCGCATAAACAAGAGCCGTGCCGGAAACGAAAAAGGTCGGATTGGCAACCGGGTTAGTTGCTGCCATATTCGTGTACCACATCACCGAATTGCCTGAGCCGGCATTGACCGTGCCATTCACACTGTTCAGGTTAAATGAGGCCAGTCCGCTGCCGTTGTCGCAGGCCGATAAGCTTGCAGGGGCGGTGGGTGGTTGCGGCACGATGTTCAGCGTGACTGCTACCGCTTGCGAGGTACAGCCGTTTTGGGTCACCGTGGCAAAAACCATCGTCGGGCCGGTCGTAAAAGCATTCGGATTTGGAATCGCGTTGGTTGCTGCCATATTGGTGTACCAGGTCACCGTTCCACCCGTACCATTGTTCACGATCCCGTTCACATTGGTGAGGTTGAACGTCGCCTGGCCAGCGCCGGTGTTGCAAGCCGACATGCTTGTAGGCACCCCAACCGGCGCAGGCGTGACCGTCAGCGTAACGGCGACGGGTGCCGCATTACACCCGCTCGCGCCCATAACAACTGCATAAACAGTGGTAGAACCAGTGGTAAAGCTGGCAGGATTGGCAACCGGAATGGTCGCCGCCATATTGGTATAATAACTCACGGCATTGGGTTGCCCCTGATTAATGGTTCCATTCAGCGAAGTCAGGTTGAACGTTGCCTGGCCGCCGCCCTGGTCGCAGGCTTGTGCGGAGGCAGGAGAAGCCGGTGGCGCAAAAACCACCACGACAGAAATGGCAGCGGTCAGCGATTCACACCCGGCGGCGTTCGTTACCGTGGCGTATACCGTTGACGGCAAGGTGGTCACATTGTTGATGTCGAGTGGTATGGTGCCGGCAGCATTGGCATACCAGTTGACCGTATTACCGGTGCCGCCGTTAATGGTATTGATCGTTCCCGGCAGGTCGTAGTTCGCAACCGGCGGGATCAGGCTCACAACACAAACGTTGAACGTAGCCGGGTTGGCAACGGGCAACGGATTTACCACCAATTGTACCGCAACCGGGGCAGACTGGCAGGCACCGTTGTCTACCCGCGCGTATACCGTTACCGTGGCGGTCGTAAAACTCGTCGGGTTGGGAATTACAATGGTGCCTCCGATATTGGAATACCAGGTCACTGCGTTACCGGTGCCGTTGTTGACTGCATTGTTGGCATCCGTGAGGTCGAATGTCGCCGTATTGCCTGCTGTGGCGCATTCGGTTAGGGTAGTGGGCAGCGCGGTTGGCGGCGCCGTTACGATAATGGAAACCGGCAACGGGCTCGAAGTACAAGGCCCCGGGCCGGTCAATGTGGCATAAACAATGCCGGAACCGGCAGTATAACTACTTGGGTTTGCCACCGGGTTGGTCGCTCCGGGGTTGGTGAACCAGTTCACCGTTCCCGAACCGCCATTGATGGTATTGTTCAATGAATTCAGGTTGAAGGTTGCCTGGCCGCCGCCCTGGTCGCAGGCCTGTAACGGCCCGGCCGGGTTGGGGGTAGGCGTCGCATTCACCGTGATGGTGATTAATGCGACGTTGTCGGAGGTGCAGCCGTTGTTGGTGACTGTCGCAAAAGCGCTGCCCCCGGGCGTATTGACCACAAACGCGCCTGGATTCGCAATTGGGGTCGTTGCCCCGGCTGTGGTCCACCAGTTCACCGTTCCCGGGCCGCCGCCTGTGACGGTGCTGTTGATCGAAGTCAGGTTAAAGGTCGCCTGCCCCATCGCATTGCCGCAAGCCTGAAGGTTGGCCGGGTTGGCAGGGGGCAAAGGCGTGACGTTCAGTTGCACAGCCTGGGGTGCAGAAACGCAGGGCATGGTGCCGACTACGGCATAGACCGTGGTGGTCCCCGTTGTAAAAGCCGCCGGAGTGCCCACGGGAATGGTGGCTGCCATATTGGTGTACCAGGTCACCGTTCCCATACCGCCGTTGACCGTATTGTTCAGTGTGGTTAGGTTAAATGTTGCCTGGCCCATCGCATTTGCGCAAGCAGAAAGCGGGCCAGCGGGGTTGGCAGTAGGAGCGGGGGTGACGTTGATTTGCACCGCCACCGGCGCAGACACACAGGGCATGGTTCCCACAACGGCATAAACGGTGGTTGTGCCTGTTGTAAAAGCAGCAGGAGTACCGATCTGCATGGTTGCCGCCATATTGCTATACCATGTCACCGCCTGCGCGGAGCCAGCGTTCACAGTGGCGTTTAAACTCGTCAAATTGAAAGTCGCCTGACCCATCGCGTTGGCGCAGGCAGAGAGTGGGCCTGCAGGCGCCGTAGCGGGTGCCGGATTGATGGTTATAATAAATGACTCCTGATCGGAACAAGCCGAAGATTCATCGTAGATGTACAAGGTTGTTGTGTTTGAAATCACATCCCCCGGGAAAAACTGCACACCGCCGCCATTTGGGGCATTGTAGTAGGATTCATTTCCGGTCAGGTTGGTTCCGGTGATGGCTGGCAGGGTGTAGGAACCGCAGACCACAGGGTTGGGGATGTCGTTGAAATCGGGGCCGCTGGGGGCTGGACCTACGGGAGGGGCGACACAGCCTGCGTTGCCAAAGGTGGCTGGCGGAATGAAGTAAGCGCCATTTCCGCCCACGAGAAGATTGGTATTATAAATATTGTTAAAAAAACAGCCAGGTAAATTACTAATAGCCAATACACTGGTTCTCGGGCCGCCTGCGCCGCCATTTGTAAACCCTCCCGCCGAGCGGGTACAAGTATTTTGGATCACATAGATGCACCCTCCGCCACCGCAAATTGCGGCGAAGTTATACACTGAATTGGCGCCTGCACTGGTTTGTAAAACCACCATAGAATTGGGCGGGACATCGAATCCCGGGCCTATCGGGATGACATTGGAACAACCGCTGATCAGGCTGGGGTCGCCGGGTTGCAATCCACAAGCGCCTCCTGCCAAATTGTTGAGGTCTATGTTGATGTCGTTGTTTTCGGGTCCGACAATGTTGTTGTTGACATCAAAGCTGAATTGCAGGTTGCTGGTATTGAACCCGCCACCCGATTGAATAATCACAAATTCATTCAGTTGCTCGGTACCGCAGGCATCCACCAAAATGCCCAGCACAGTCGGGCATTGTCCATACCCTGCTACTGGCAGGCTCATCAACAAAACAACGGCCAATTTCCAGCCCAAATTTTTAATTGTGTTACACAAGTGCATATCCTGTTTGTTTGAGTGTTGGCAACATGGTACAGCCGAGCTCCAGTTCGGCGAATATCTCCCGCCGAACTCCAGTTCGGCGGTACGGTAGAATAAAGATCGTTTATTTCCGGTATTCGCTGTTTGTGAAAACCAGAATTCGTCGCGCATCCGTCTTGCTGATGAGCACGCAACGGCCATTCAATATCCAATAATATAAAGCGTAAGGGAGTGCTTGTCAAAAGTTGCAATGGAGTGGGTTCAGAATGGGGGCAAAGTTAAGCCTTTTCTACAGATCGTGCTTATGCGGGTTGTTAAGCGTAGATAAAATTTCAGGCGCAAAAGCGTACGCCGCATGATATAGCTTTATACGTTTACGAAACTTTTAGAAGTTTTAGTAAACGTTAGCCATCACATGACAGCAAAAACGCCACTCAACCCCGAAAACGCTGCTGCCCATTTTTTCGGGCGCAATACGGCCTTCGAGGTGACCAGCTTCGGCCAGGGCAACATCAATGATACCTGGAAATTGACGGTTTCCCAAAATGGGCACCCGCAGCCTTACCTGCTGCAACGCCTGAATCACTTAGTTTTCCGGCAACCCGAGCAGGTGATGGCCAATATTTCAAACGTAGCGCGGCATTTGATGGCAAAAAATTACGCATCCGGCATTTTACACCCTTGCGCCGACGCCAAAGGCAGCATCCTGTTTTGCGATGAGGCCAGCAATTCCTGGCGGGTCTTTCCATTTTTTGAATGCACCACAACCTTAGAAACTGTGGAAAATCCGGGGCAGGCTTTGGTGGCATCCCGGGCGTTTGGCGCTTTTCTGGAAGCGTTGGCCGACCTTGATCCGGCTTCCCTGCACGAAACCATCCCGGGTTTTCACAACAGCGTAGCGCGATTAGCAGTTTTTGAGGAAGCGGTGGCAAAAGATGTAGCCGGGCGACTCGCCGGAGTGCGCGAAGAAGTGGCGCTGGTGTTGAAAGAAAGTGCGCTGTTCCAGCACATTTTTAACCTGAAGCTCCCGTTGCGCGTCGTGCACAACGATGCAAAAATCGGGAACATCCTTTTGGATGAACCAGCCGAAAATGCGGTGGCGGTCATTGACTGGGACACCATTATGCCCGGATATTTATTGTCTGACCTGGGCGATATTGCCCGCACAATGGCCGCTTCCTGTTCCGAAGACGAGGCAGATCCAGCTAAAGTGGTCTTTCGGATGCCGGTTTTTAAAGCCATCTGCCAAGGTTTTTTGCCGCCGCTGCGCAATATCCTGACTGCTGAAGAACGCGATGCCCTGCACCTTGCCCCCCGCTGGATCATCCTCGAACAAGCCATGCGTTTTCTCGGAGATTACCTTGCCGGTGATGCGTATTACAAAATCAGGCATCCGCTGCACAACCTCGAGCGCGCCCGGAATCAGTTGGCCTTGTATCAATCGGCGCTGGAGCAGGAAGAGGGAGTGAGCGCGTGTGTGAGGGAGTGAGAGGGAGAAAATGAATGATTGATGATTGATTAATGATGATTGATGATGTAGAATGCCATATCACTTGATGTTTTTGGGTCGTCTCGTGCCCATTATTAATTATCAATCATGTAATCGTCAGCCATCAATAAAAATAAAAAAAAGATGATATAAAAGCCCGCATCATTTGAAATTTTTATCCGGAACCGTGTCCATCATCAATTATCAATCATGTAATCGTCAATCATCAATAAAAAAATTTGGATCACACGACCTCCTTACACGCGTCATACAAATCCTTCCATTCTTCCCTGTTTTTCACCACCGTTTCCAGGTACTCCAGCCAGATGCCTTTGTCCTGAACGGGGTCTTTGATGATGGCGCCGGTCAGGCTGGACGCAATATCGCGCGCCGAGACTTCGCCGTTTCCAAAATAAGCGGCTAAGGTTTGTCCGTTGTGGATCACCGAAATGGCTTCGGCGGTGCTGAGGGTGCTGCTGGGCGATTTCACTTTGGCGCGGCCATCTTCGGTTTGGCCGTTGCGCAATTCCCGGAAAATGGCAATCAGCCGCCGGATCTCTTTTTCCGGGGCGCCGGTTGGAGGCAGGTGCAGCGCCCGGCCCAATTTTTCCACGCGGGTCTGCACGATGGTCGTTTCTTCCTCCAGGGTAGCGGGCATGGGCATCACGATGGTATTGAAACGCCGGCGAAGCGCGCTGGACAGTTCGTTGACGCCGCGGTCGCGGTCGTTGGCCGTCGCGATCACATTAAAGCCCGGCAGCGCCTGCACCTCGTTGTTCAATTCCGGAATGGGCAATGTTTTTTCCGACAACAGGGTAATCAGCGCGTCCTGTACATCCGAAGGAATGCGCGTCAGTTCTTCGATGCGGGCAATTTTGCCGGTTTGCATGGCCAGCATGACCGGACTGGCGGTCAGCGCTGCTTCCGAGGGGCCTTCTGCCAGCAGCCGTGCATAGTTCCAGCCGTAGCGCAGGGCTTCTTCGGGTAATCCGGCCGTGCCCTGAACCAAAAGGGTGGAATCCCCGCTGATGGCGGCAGCCAGGTGTTCTGACACCCAGGTTTTGGCCGTGCCCGGCAATCCAACCAACAAAAGCGCCCGGTCGGTCGCCAACGTGGCGATGGCCACTTCGACGAGCCGTTTGTCGCCGTAATACTTAGGTTCAATTTCCGTTCCGTCTTCGAGCGTTCCTCCCAGCAGGTAGGTGACGACTGCCCGGGGCGAAAGTTTCCAGTTGAGCGGCTTCGGATGCGGGTCTGCGACAGCCAAAGCGGTGAGTTCGGCAGCATAGGCTTGCTCGGCGTGCGGGCGCAAAACGGTCTGTGCATTCATTTAGGAACAAAGTTTTATCTCTCGTAAACGTTTTTTACCACATAGTTTTTTATTTTTTTACCACATAGACCACATAGATGTTTTCACAATAGTTCACATAGGCGGCTTCCCTGTGCTATGTGTCCTATGTGAAACCCCTCTATGTGCCCTATGTGGTAAAAAAAACTATGCGGTAAAAAATAAAAACCACCTCCGAAAATAAGCTCTTTTTGCATTTGAAAATTTAATTCTTTACAATTCGATCCATCCCCCTAATTTTGGCCCTATGATTCCAACGCCAAGCTTATTGCCGGTGACCCAGTTAGAGGCCAAATTGCGTCAGCAAAAAGACCCGCTGCTGCGCGTGCTGCTGACGGACCAATTGGCCGGGCACTACGTGTATACCAACGTGCGCCGCGCCCGGGAGCTGCTCGTGTCACAACATGAATTGCTCCAGAATTTTCCGTATCAGGATGCGGCGCTCAACTATCACCTGCATTTGGCCACCATCGAAAACCACCTCTACAACTTTGAAGCAGCCGAGCGGCATTTCTTAGAAGCCATGGACATGCTGGAGGAATTGGGCACGGTGGTGCAGCAGGCGGAAACCTATATTGACTACGCGGGCACCTGCATGAACCTGGATCGGATGGAAGAAGCCGGCCAGTTGCTGGATAAAGCAGCCAAATTGTTGAGCAATTTCCCCGATGAACACGTCATGGCGCACATGACCTGCCGGGAAGGATTCATGTACCTGCACTATTCCGATTATTCCAAAGCCATAGAATTGCTGCTGGAAGCGGAGAAACACCTCAGCGGTCTGCCGCAACCCCTTCCGCTGAAGGACTATTATTTCCTGACCCTGGTTTACAGCGGTCTGGGCCGGGTTTACGAACGCAACGACGATCTGGAAAAAAGCGTGCAGGCTTATTTGCGGGTGGTGGACATGTGCGAAAGCATCGGTATGCGGGCGCGCATTTCCTGGCACTACCTCAACGTGGGCAACGGCTATATGGCGCTCAGCGACTTAGACAACGCCGAGCAGTATTTTCAAAAAGCCATCCACGCCCGGGACGACGCCAGTCAGGATGCGCGCGCAGCGGCCTACGCCAACCTTGGCTACTGCTGCTTAGAAAACGAACGCTATTCGGAAGCGCTTGATTTATTAGACAAAGCAGAATCTTATTACCGCAAGGAAGACCACTACAACCTGTCCATCATAGAAGCCTGGCGGGGACGGCTTTTTGCAGAACTCAAAGAGCCGGCAGAAGCGTTGCAGCATTTCCAGTTGGCCTATAATTTTGCCACTGACAGTCAGGATTTCAAACAATTGGCCAGCGTTTCGCAGGATATTGCCGAATTCTACGCAGAAGAAGAAGATTTCAAAAGCGCGTATGAATACCGGGTGCAACACGGCAAGTTTGCAGAAAAATACATGGAGCAGGTGAACCGCCGCAAGCAAATGGAGCTGGAGGTGAAATACGAAGCGGATAAAAAACGGCAGGAAGCCGAGTTGCTGCGACTCGAATCGGTCAGGCTCCAGCTTAAAGCCCTGCGGGCGCAGATGAACCCGCATTTTATGTACAACGCGCTCAATTCCATCCAGAATTTCATTGGTTCCAATGAATCCGGAACCGCTGAAAAATACTTAGCGCAGTTTGCCCGCCTCATGCGGCAGAGTCTCGATTATTCCGACCTGGAGATCATTTCTTTGGAAAAAGAGATCGAATTCCTCAAAGATTACCTTTACATCAACCAGAAACTGCGCTTCAACGACAAACTGCGCTACGAGGTCATCATTGATGACGACATCGAAGAGGACATCATGGGCGTGCCAACGATGATCGTCCAGCCTTATGTCGAAAATGCCATCGAACACGGCCTGCGCTCTTTGGAAGGCGGCCTGATCCGGGTGGAATTCAACCTCTTAGACGACGAGATGATCCTTTGCATCGTGGAAGACAATGGCGTTGGCCGCGAAAAAGCCCGTCAATTGCAAGCGCAGGATGTCCGGTTCCACAACCACAAGTCAAAAGGCACCAACATTACCGAAAAGCGCCTTCAGATTCTTCACCACGCCAAAGAAGCAGATATTTTTGTGGAAACCATAGACCTGCGCGATGAAGCAACGGGGAAACCTTTGGGAACCCGGGTGGAGATCAAAATTCCTATCGTGGATATCCATGTGAGTAAAGCGGAGAGTCTTTGATTTTTTTACCGCTTTTACCGTTTTCTTCCACAGAATGTACGTTTTCATCCACTTGCCCCCCGTTGCGTAAAAGCACGATTTATTCTCTTCTGCTCAACTTACCTTTGGAATAAGTTTTCTCATAGTATGTTTTATCTTCCTACACCTCGTCCCTTCTTTGGTGTAGGATTTTTTTTTGCCTGCCACATATCTCTTTTGTTTTAAATAATTGATTATCAATTAAAAACAAAAAAGAGATTCCTGTAGAAAAATCCGACAAGACCACATTCTAAGTCAAACCAACCGGACAAGACAACCTTTGAACCACTGCATAAATCACGAAGGCGGGAGCGGGAAAGCCGTTCTATCTTGCAGCGTGTAGTTTTCTCATAGTATGTTTGTTGCTCCTACATCCGAGAAGCCTCCCCTGATGTAGGAGTTTTTTTTTGGCTAATAGCAATTATCAATATATTCAATCCAGCTTCAAAAAAAAGCGCATCCGGCGCCTGACTCGTTCAGGTTGCCGGATGCGCTTTTTAGGGGAAGGCTATTCTCGTCCTACGACTCCAAGTCGTAGGACGAGTGAGTGCTGTTGTATTCGTCCTACGACTTTAAGTCGTAGGACGAGTAAGCTTATTGCCCGCCGATTAATTTTCCCAGGCCGCCCAACACACTCCCTTCATCCTTGCTTCCCCCGCCATATTTTTGCGAAGCCGAAACGATGCGATCCGCCAGCCTGCTGAATGGTAAAGATTGAACCCACACTTTGCCCGGCCCCTGAAGGTGGGCGTAGAACATGCCTTCGCCGCCAAACACCATATTGCGGATGCCGCTTATCACCTGAATATCGTACTCTACATCCCGCGTAAAAGCAACCAGACAGCCCGTGTCAATACGCAGCGATTCGCCGAGCAACAGTTCTTTTTCAATGACGGTGCCGCCTGCGTGCAAAAACGCCAGGCCGTCGCCTTCCAATTTTTGCATAATGAATCCTTCGCCTCCAAAGAAGCCTCGGCCCATCTTGCGCGAAAATTCGATCCCGACCGAAACGCCTTTCGCCGCGCACAGGAATGCGTCTTTCTGGCAAATGATCTTGCCTTCCAGCTCCTGCAAATCCAGCGGAATAATTTTACCCGGATACGGCGCCGCAAAGGAGACTTTCCGCTTGCCGGTTCCGCCATGGGTGAAGGCGGTCATAAACAAACTTTCCCCCGTCAACAAACGTTTTCCTGCTGAAAATACTTTGCCCCAAATCCCGCCGCCATCCTGGTCAGAACCGTCGCCAAAAATGGTTTTGAGTTCGATGCCGTCTTCCATCATCATAAAACTGCCCGCCTCGGCTACGACCGTTTCATAAGGATCCAGCTCGATTTCGACAAATTGCATTTCTTCTCCGTGGATGTGGTAGTCTATTTCGTGTGCATTCATGAAGCTAATTTTTAGATGCAAAAGTGGGGTGTAGATGGAAGAGAGGCCAAAGGAATTGGACGAAAGTGCGGAAATGCGGGGTGAGATTGCTTATCCAGACAGTCAATCAAAAAGGTTATCGTTTTCTAATACGTACCCTTCCAGGCGAAATAACAGTGAAGGATGCGCATAATCAGGCAGCTTCGTAAACGGTCTCATTTCTTAAAACATAAGCGGCATACTGCAAACAAGCCATAACACCATCATGAGTAATATGGGGGTATGAAACAAGTAACGCTTCAATCGTTTGCCCCTGCCCAAGCAGTTCAACGACCAATTCCACAGTAATACGGGTCCCTTTAATGACTGGTTTGCCCAGCATAACTTTAGGATCGGTGGAAATATGTTCCTGCCATTTCATGATGCATGAGTTTATCCAAAGTTACCTTT
>JALHRK010000026.1 GCA_022841505.1 Saprospiraceae bacterium
ACTATTGGGAGCACATCTTGTGGATGCCCGGCATTCCGGCCTGGGTGAAGTTCATCCTGACCCCGATTGAAATCTTAGGCTTGTTCATCAAGCCGTTTTCCCTGATGATTCGTTTGTTCGCGAACATATCTGCCGGCCACATCATTATTCTGAGCCTGATCGGGCTGATCTTCCTCTTTGGTAAAAACGGGGAAAGCATCGGTGGCGCTTCGGCTGGGATTGTTGTTGGCGGTCTGTTTACGGCATTTATGAACCTGATCGAATTGCTGGTGGCATTCCTGCAGGCGTTCATTTTCTCTATTCTGACAGCTTCCTACATCGGAGCTGCAATAGATGAAGGACACCACGAGGAGGCGCACCATTAATCTGTAAGACGTTAGATACTAGATGTAAGATATTAGACCATGTTCCAATCACGAAACTGTCTAAAATCTAATATCTAAAATCTTTAATCTAATACATTATTCATTCAATAAAATTCCATTAAAATGGGTGCAATTGGAGCTGGTATTGCAGCATTAGGAGCCGGCATCGGCGTAGGTTTGATTGGCAAAGGCGCATTGGAGTCTATCGCACGTCAGCCGGAAGCAGTTGGCGACATCCGCAGCAACATGATCCTGACTGCCGCTTTGGTAGAAGGTGCTGCCTTGTTTGCAATCGTAGTAGGTCTGTTGGCAGGTTAATTCATGCCATATTAAAGAGAGAAGGTCGTTGCCACAGCGGTTGGCTCGTGGCGCGACCTCTTCAAAAAGAGCAAATAAAAAATCCGAACGGACATGACCAATATATTTTTCTTAGCCGACTTTTCTGTCATCAGACCTGATCCGGGTTTGACTTTCTGGACGTTGCTCATTTTCCTCCTCATCTGGGGGGTATTGGGCAAAATGGCTTTCAAGCCCATCCAAAACGCCTTGAAAAAACGCGAAGGCGACATCCAAATGGCCCTCGACGAGGCTAAAAAAGCCCGCGATGAAATGTCGCACCTGAAAGCTAAAAACGAAGAACTTCTCATTGAAGCCCGTGAAGAGCGCACCAAAATGCTCAGAGAGGCCAAAGAAATGAAAGAGGCCATTATCACGGAGGCAAAAGCGAAGGCCAAAGAGGAAGCGCACCGCGTGCTTGAAAACGCCAAGCATGAAATTGACAACCTGCGCATGGCTGCTATGGTAGACCTGAAAAACCAATCAGGACTGTTGGCCATTCAGGTAGCGGAAAAAATTCTGCAACGCGAACTCAAAGGCGACGCCGAGCGCGACGCTTATGTGAAAACGTTGGTAGACGGCATTAAACTGAACTAATATCAAGACCAACAATTATGTCGGTACATAGAATAGCTTCCCGTTACGCGAAATCGCTCCTTGATCTGGCCATCGAACAGAACAAATTAGAGCGCGTGGCGGAAGATGTGAAAGCATTCAAGGCAGCAACGAAAATTCCGGATTTTAAGCTGTTGCTGAAAAGCCCGATCGTGCATGCTGACAAAAAGACGACGATCATCAAAGCCATTTTTGGTGAGAAATTCGACGTCCTGACGATGGCTTTTCTGAACATCGTTATTGCCAAAGGTCGGGAGATGCACTTAGCCGACATCGCGGTGGAATTCGATGACCAGTACCGCAAGGTGAAGCATATTTCTACGGTAATCCTGACGACCGCTTCACCGGTTAGCGACGCCATGTTCAAAGCGGTGCTTCAGAAACTGTCGGACAGCACCGCTACGGATTCGCACGTCGAACTGACCGCTGAGGTTGATCCGAGCCTGATTGGCGGGTTCATCGTTGAATTTGAAGGCAAGGTTTACGATGCCAGCGTATCGCACAAGCTGAAGCAGTTGAAAAAAGATTTTGACGATAACCCGTACGTTTCGCAAATCGTATCCAGATAGGATTTAGTTTCCCGAATTGGTTGAAAGGCAACCGATTCAACCAATTTTGATCATTTAATAATCAAGCAAATTCATATACACCATGGTGGATGTCAAACCTGATGAGATATCAGCGATACTGAAGCAGCAACTTTCCGGCTTCAGTACTGCCACGCAACTCGAAGAATACGGAACCGTGCTCCAGGTAGGCGACGGTATTGCCCGCGTTTATGGCCTGAACAAGGCACAGGCAGGCGAGCTTGTTGAATTTGAAACCGGCGTTCAAGCCATCGTACTTAACCTCGAAGAAGACAACGTGGGCGTGGTATTGATGGGGGCAAGCGACAACATTCGCGAAGGCTCCCGCGTACACCGCACCGGCCGCATCGCTTCCATTCAGGTGGGCGAAGGCATGGTAGGCCGCGTGGTAAATACCCTCGGTCAACCCATTGACGGCAAAGGCGAAATCAAAGGCGAGCGCTATGAAATGCCGCTGGAGCGCAAAGCTCCTGGCGTTATTTTCCGCCAGCCGGTAAGTGAGCCGCTGCAAACGGGCATCAAGGCCATTGACGCCATGATTCCGATTGGCCGCGGTCAGCGCGAGTTGATCATCGGCGACCGCCAAACGGGCAAAACGGCTATTGCCATTGACACCATCATCAACCAGCGCGAATTCCACGAGCGCGGCGAAACAGTTTATTGCATCTACGTGGCTTCCGGCCAGAAATCTTCCACGGTAGCCAACGTTGCGCGCACCCTGGAAGAAAATGGCGCGATGGCCTACACCACCATCGTTTCCGCTTCTGCTGCCGACCCGGCTCCAATCCAGTTCTTTGCACCGTTTGCAGGCGCGGCCATTGGCGAATTTTTCCGCGACACAGGCCGTCCGGCCCTCATTATTTACGATGACTTGTCGAAGCAGGCCGTGGCTTACCGCGAAGTATCGCTGTTGTTGCGCCGTCCGCCGGGCCGCGAGGCTTACCCGGGCGACGTATTCTACCTGCACTCCCGCTTATTGGAGCGCGCAGCCAAAATCATCAGCAACAACGACATCGCCCGCAGCATGAACGATTTGCCGGATTCGCTGAAAAACGGAAAAGACAAAGACGGTCAGCCATTGGTGAAAGGTGGCGGTTCGCTCACAGCGCTTCCGATCATCGAAACACAAGCAGGCGACGTTTCCGCTTATATCCCGACCAACGTAATTTCGATTACCGACGGTCAGATCTTCCTCGAATCGAACCTGTTCAATTCCGGTATCCGCCCGGCCATCAACGTTGGTATTTCGGTATCGCGGGTAGGTGGTAACGCGCAGATCAAATCCATGAAAAAAGTATCCGGTACGCTGAAGCTCGACCAGGCACAGTACCGCGAACTGGAAGCGTTCTCCAAATTCGGTTCCGACCTCGACGCTGCTACAACGGCGGTGTTGGACAAAGGAAAGCGCAACGTGGAAATCCTGAAGCAACCGCAATATTCGCCGGTATCGGTAGAAAAGCAGGTGGCCATCATTTATCTGGGTACCAAAGGTTTGCTGCGCGATGTGCCGGTGAACAAGGTGCGCGAGTTTGAGGAAGTTTTCCTCACGACGCTCGAGCGCCAAAGCCCGGCAATCTTAGCCGAATTCAAAGCTGGTAAATTAGAAGATGCCTCTTTGAAAGCTGTTGAAAAACTGGCAGGCGAAATTGCTTCTCAGTACAAAGAAAAAAAATAGTGTTAAACAACATACGCCATGGCTGGTAATTTAAAAGAAGTACGCGAGCGGATCAAGTCGGTGCAAAACACGCAGCAGATCACCAAAGCTATGAAAATGGTGTCGGCTGCAAAGTTTCGCAAAGCGCAGCAGGCCATCGTTCAGATGCGGCCCTACTCGAATAAGCTGAACGCCATGCTGCGCAACATCCTGTCGAACCTCGGCAGCGATGTGTCTTCCTCCTATGGCGTGCAACGCCCGGTGGAGCGCGCTTGTCTGGTGGTGGTGACGTCTAACCGCGGTTTGGCCGGCGCGTTCAACGCCAATGTGATCAAAGCAGCCTCGCAAGTCCTGCAGACGCAATACGCTGAAGTTGCCGCCAAAGGCCAGTTGGACATCCTCTGCATTGGCAAAAAAGGCTACGACTTCTTCCGCAAACGCTACCCGAATGTCAGTGGCGAATATGTGGATTTGTTCAGCGACCTGCGTTTCGATAACGTAGCGCGGGTATCTGCGGGCCTGATGAAGGCGTTTGAAGACAAAACTTACGACTCCGTGATTGTGGCGTATGGCCGTTTCAAAAACGCAGCTACCCAGTTTCCGGAAGCCGAACAGTTTTTGCCGGTCCAGAAGCTGGAAGTCGGAGAAAGCAAGCAAAAAGCGGATTACATCTTCGAACCCAGCCAGGAAGGACTGTTGGAGCACCTCATTCCAAACATCCTGCAAATACAGTTCCACAAATACATGCTGGATACCCAGGCTTCCGAGCACGGGGCGCGCATGACGGCCATGGACAAGGCAACAGACAACGCCGAAGAAATGCTCCGCGAACTGCGCATCAACTACAACAAAGCCCGCCAGGAAGCGATTACCGGAGAAATCCTGGAGATCGTGGGTGGCGCTGCGGCGTTGGGGAATTAATTTGTGGTCGCCAACTTTAGTTGGCAGACCTGAAAATCAGGGTAAATCCCTGAAAATAGCTCGCCGGAATCTTGTGCGAGTGTACAGCCGAATCTTGTTATTGCAGGATTCGGCTGTTTTGTTTTTTGTAGGAACAACTAATGTGCTAAATTTTCAAAAATAAAGTTCTATCATGGTATTGAGTACTCATACAGTGGCCAATGCAATTGCCACTACCATGGGTCTTTTGATAATAGGAACCACCTTATGGGCACTTTTTTTTGTTTCATTTTTATATTTGGGACCAGAATCCGATATGTCTTTTAGTTTAGTGGTGATGTTTTTAATGTCGTTGATAGCTCATGCCTTAATGATTGGTTTGAGTAAGTTTGTTTCAAAAAATAAATTGCTCAAGAAACTGGCATCAAGAAAGATATTATGGGTTTTGATAACGGTATCAATTCTATTGGTATGCTTGTTTTGGATTTAGCGTATTTTTCCTACCTTTAAAAGCACAATCATTTCTCACACCAAAAAAATCAACTATGAAGTCCTTATCCTATTTTGTTTTGTGTTTGATCTTGCTGCCCATTATTTCATTTGCTCAAGCGGAAAAACAGGATACGCTTCCACCCTTTCTCTATTTACGCAATGGTACACTCCTGAAAGAGGGGGAATTTGAAACAAAAGGTGGGTTCTTCGGCAAGCGGTTTCGCTATAACAATGGGGATAAAATTAATTTCAACGACATTAAATTTTATCAAGGTGAAGATGGATATTTTGCCAATTACTACGGAAGGTTCGCCGCCTGTACAGAAACAGGAACATTTGATCTTTTTACTTTAATAGAGCAAAGTACTTACTATGATAATAATGGCTATGCTCGGACAAGCAGTACGAAAAGGTACTTATATACCAAAGACTTCGGCGACTTGAAACCGCTCAACTACGATAATTTGAAAGCAGATTTCAGCGTGTTTCCCAACAACGATCATCCTCAGGAAGAAAAAATAATATTAAACCTCCTAGAACAAGGCAAGCAAAGGAGAAAAAAAAAGCTGGTTGTTTTGTTATCTGGTCTTTCTGGTTTTGTGGTTGGTACCGCGCTCTTTGCATCAGCCGCCGGACCGGACAACAGTGGCGTCTTCAGGCTAAAAAACAAAGGGCTTGCAGCATCTGGTCTTTCCGTTTCTTTAGGAGGGTTAGTCACCTCAGTAGTGGCTTTGGCGCTACCCAAGGAGTCAAAATCTTACCTCGAGTCGTTTAGAACCTATAATCGAACGTACTAATCGAACTCCACAAAACCCTTATAATCTGACGCTTGGAAAATGCATTCAGTTCCTGCATAATTAAACAACTACAATGAACCCAAATTTCAACTGGACTTCCCTTGAACCAGCCCTTCGTGATGCCGTTCAAAATGATGAAAACGGAGTTTATAGTCCGGCGTCTTTCACCACCATGCTTCGGATGCTTGCCATTCAAAACCCGGACTTTGCTGCTGAAATCAACCGCTGTGGCATTGATGTAGTGGAACCTATAAGAAGCAACGAGTTCGTTTCCGTCAACTCAGTCTGGTACCAGCAGGATGAAATCACACCAAGTTCAGCCACGCTGGCCGGGCTGGCACACTTTGATGCAACGCTGGAAGGGTTGAATTTTCGCGAAGATAGCCTCAACGCTGCCCGGGTCATCAATGCTGCAACGAAAAAAAACACGAAAGGCATCCTTTCAGAACTGATGGAGGAGAAGAATTTGGCTGCTAAAATCAAACAAGACGAAATAATTCTTCTTTATTTGAATACGCTGTTTTACAAAGGAGCTTGGGATACGGCGTTTGATCCTTTAAAAACCTATGAAGGGAAATTTAAAACACCCCAGGGCGAGGCCAAGGCCAGTTATATGGTGTCAAAAGAAAAGTTCAATATATTTCCGGAATACCATGATATCTGTACGGCGACGTGGGGGAACAGCATGAAAACCCAGGGTGACCTTTTCTGCGCTTTCCTGCCCAAGCCGGGGGTAAGCCTCGAAAAGCTGTTGGAACGGCTTGCCGGAGGAATCGGTCAATTCGAAACGGAAGAATACGAAATCCACCTGCCTAAATTTTCGATAGAAGCCAATTGTATACTTTCCAAGCTGTTTCCGCAGTTAGTTCCGACTTCGATGCCAGGTTTTGGGTTGTCCCAAACGCCGCCCATTGAAGTCTTCCAGAAGGCCATGATCAAAATTGATGAAATAGGCGTAGAAGCAGCAGCAGCAACTGCGGCAATGATGGGAAGAAGTATGACTAGACAAGTCTATTTTAACCGACCGTTCGTGATCGCCATTATTGACAACAGGGATCAACCCGTTTTTGCAGCGGTAGTGAACAATCCCGGATTTTACCAATGACCGCGACGAGGTAAAAATCCGGGAGGATTCCTATTCCCAAAGAGGGTTACTGACAATTTTCCGAATAGAAGAAAACATGCTTCTCCACTTGCGGTCACTGCACTCTTTTGGCAAACGCTTAAGGTGGATATTTTGCCAATTATTATGGCTTTCTATTTCTCTGGGTGGGTTAGTCACCTCAGTAGTAGCTGTGGCGCTACCGAAGGAGCCAAAATCTTACCTCGAATCATTTAGAACCTATAATCGAACTTACTGAATCACCGTAAACCGGCTGGTAAAAACCGGCCGGCCCTGCTCAAAAATTTTGATCCAGTAAATGGCTGACGGCAAAGCTGCAACGTCAATTGCATGGCGATTGGCAATGCGCGCCGCTTCATTTTTGAGCAATTGTCCGTGCAGGTTATAGATGGCAATGGTTACGTCCTGTGCGGCGACAGAGGCAGAACTAATCCATAGTTGATTGTTGGTTGGATTTGGAAAGAGGGTAAAGCGGGCAGCTTCGCCAATTGGCGTATCTGTTTGAACGACCAAATCCAGGAATACACTGCCGGTTTTTTCACATCCGTTGGCATCGGTGACCGTCACTTCGTACGTTCCTGAAGCCAACCCTTCAATGGTCTCCCCCTCAGCCGGCGGATCTGTTGACCACCTGATGCCATACGGTGGCGTCCCTCCGGATATGCCAACCGAAGCCGTTCCATCTGCCTGAAAGTTCGTCTCCGCCGTGGAAGACAATTGTAGTGCCAATTCGGGTGGATCGCTCAGGGTAACGGTGGAAGTATTGACCAAAGCCCCATCAAACCGATATAGGGAAAAATTATACGTGCCGCTTCCCAAACTGTCTAATACCGGCTCACCAGGCATGTTGTTCCAGTAATAAGTAAAAGCATCACCAAAAAAATCCGCCGTTATCTGGCCGTCTAAGCTTCCGGCACACGAGGATTGTACGACGTCAAAATCAACAGGATATTCTTCCACAAAAATATTACTCACGCTGTTTGTAATAATTGGAGGATTAAAATCAAAAAATATCCCGGCCTTATTCAACACGTATTCATTCAATTCAATGCTGTCGGGCGCACTGATGGCGTAGCTGACAAATCCATGGCTGCCCACCGGGTCAATCCCGGTATGCGGCAAAAGAATATCATCGAAGTAAAACGTAAGCAATCCTGTCTCAGAAAGGGTAGTCCTCACGGGATGGCTTGCTCCTACCAGGCGGAAGGAGCTCAAAAGTAAATCCGCGTCAAGCTGGTCTTCAATAAAGACATTAAAGGCGGTATCAAGCCCGGTATTTTCAAACCGTACCGTATAAATCAGTTCGTCTCCCGGCAGGGTATAATTGGGAAATCCTTCAATAGCGGGGTATACCTGTTTATCATTTGGATCATAGCCACAAGCAATAATGGAGCGATGTAAAAAAGTATCCCGGGCAACAATTGTGTCGGCTTCTGTGATGTCCATTATCGCCACCATGTCAATCCAGCTCCCTATTTCTTCTACGCCGGCAATTTGAAAATCGAGCGCAATAGTTTGAATTTCAATCGGATTTAAATTTGAAAAATTCCAAATCAATACACTGTCCGTCACCGTATCAGGCGCAGGCGTAGCCGATAAAAACTGAGCCAGAGTATCGAGGTGGAGAGCAACAACGCCTTCTGTCCGCTTATAGCTGTTGGCCTGATAATTGATCCAGGATCGCACCTTAAAGCCACAGCGCGTAGCCGAAGAAGACAGATGAACAGTTGAGGTTGTAGTGGTTAAGTCAGGTCGCACGCCAAAATTGGCGACAAAAGTATCCATCGCATTCTCCTGTATTGTAATATAAACTACAGAATCTGAACTCACTACCCATGAATTAGCTGGGACGCAGCGCAGCTCATACGCATCCGGGGCTACAGAGAATGTGTATGCACCTTGAGCGACAGGCCAGGTAGACAGGCTACGTGGTTCAATTAAAACCGGATGCTGAGACAACCCTATTTCCAGAGTATCAAACTGGCCATTGTTGTTTTCATCCCAATAAACAGTGCCTGTTATCCGGGGACTGGTGGCGTAATTTTTTCGGATGATAAAATCTTCTCCTCCACCGAGTCCCAAATCCAGGTCGCCATCCCGATCTATATCAAAGGGAATACAATGCCTGCCACCTCCCTGGATCAGAAAAAAGCTGGTAAAATTGCCATTCCCGTCATTTTGGAGAATTCTGGTTCGGGAACCAGCAACATAAATGAGGTCTTTAATGCCATCATTATTCATGTCCTCCAATTGAATACCTTTGCCAAAAACGCCGGAAGACTCGTCAATAATAAAGTGTAAGTCAGGAAAAGTAAAATCTGCTCCGTTGTTTTCCATCCAGTAGAATACCCCGTCTTCCGTTGCAAAAACAAAATCTATGTCCCCATCGCTGTCTATATCCGTTCCTTGCAGATGTCCCGGGTGGAATGCCTCCGGCTCCAGGTTTCTCACCTGGATATCATAGCCATTATGAATGTTTGATTTAATTACAAAAATCATCCGGCCAGGGTTATTGGCAGTAAGCACAAAATCCAGATCATTATCTGCATCTATATCAATAGGAAGTACGTCGTACATTGCGCCTTGTCCGTCTTGATAGATCACGTTTAATACGGGCGAAACCTGGCCGTTTCCCGTGTTCTCATACCACCCGACGCTCGTAGAACTGGTATACGATCTGTAAACGAATACATCCAGATCTTCATCGCCATCCATATCTATTGGTTCCACCGGATAAATATCAGTTGGAAAAGTGCCATAGAAAGAGGTACTTATGGGATGAGCGATAAAATTCAAACCATCATTTTCCAACCAGCCTATCCAATTTTGATCGGCATTACTTCCAAGTAGGTCTATGTCTCCATCCTGGTCAAAATCAACCAGACTGAAGTTATCTATTATGGAAGCGATATTTACAGGATAGTGATACGGATTTTCTACCCCATCCTCCAGAAAAAGATAACTCACCTGATTACTCGGTGAGCAGGCCACTAAATCCATTTTGCCGTCATTGTTCATATCTGCAATTCCCCAGTCTTTCAGCGTTTTGTCCTGAAAATAAAGCGATTGGTATTCCAGGTTGGTTTGTTGTGCGGTTCCTTCAAACCAGTTTATTTCTCCGGAAAGAAATGGATCCATAAATGAAACGACAATATCCGGATAGTTATCCTGGTTGAGCATGCCCACCAAAGCCTGCCAGCCATCATTAAAACCAAAACCTCCTTCCCAGATAAAGATCTCATCTGAAAAATTGCCTTGTCCATTGAGATTTTTAAACCATAAAATTTCATCCTTATTGTAGAAAAAAAGAAGATCCTTGTCGCCGTCTCCATCCATATCTCCGGCTTCTAAATCATCTACAGTATCTCCAAAACCATTAAAGACGATTTCATAATCGTTGAATGTTCCGTTATCATTGAGGTAAACGATGATGTTGCTGATGTTGTCATTCAGATAAAGATCGGGCTTGCCATCGTTGTTAAAATCAGCCAGACCTAAATTTCTTACCAGAAAAGGATTCGCCACGGGGACTTCTTCAGCCGAAAGAAAGGTATGTGTAGCAGAATCATAACGGCGTATAATCAGCCTTCCCTCCGTAAAAGAAGGCGTACCATGAAACACCACATCAATATCGTTGTCATTGTCTATATCTCCCAGTGTAAAAATATCGGGATCAATTGGGCCGAATAATACAGGCGTCGTAAAATCAAATCCCGGCCCGGTATTCCGGAACAATCTCAATTTTTGACTATCAAAAATAAACATGTCATTGTCTCCGTCATTTTCAATATCCGCAATCTGAATTTCAATGGCATTAAAGCTTGAAAAACCGAGTTCAAGGGCGGTTTTTGCTTTTGCAAATTCTCCCTCTCCACTAATATTTTCATAATAGAGTATTTTGTCCACGCTGGCAGACACGGTAAAAATATCAAAGTCGCCATCGCCATCCCAATCATATGGATATTGATTGCGTCCAACATTATTCTGTGTTCTGATGGGCTTAAAAGCGGAGAATTCGCCTGTTCCGGACAGGTTTTTGAACCAGCCAATTTCCGATTCGCCATTGGCACTGGCCAGAATGTCGTCATAGCCGTCTCCATCCAAATCCACTAAAGATAATTGGGTAGGAGACTTGATATGTGGCGCAACTACCGATGAGGGCCCCCATTGGGCAAATAAACTATTCGCCTGGGTACAAAGGACAAAAAAAACGAATAAGACAGTCTTAATGATTTGCGTTTGGCTGGTGGTCTTCATCGTGGCATTTTTTTATACAGAAAACAAATTTCAAAATCGTGGTTGGAGCGCACCGCGCAACAAGTCTATTCTTTTATGAATTCCCGAACAAGCTCATGGACAAAAATAATACATTTTCTGGCATTGAATACCCGAGGTGTATAAAAAGCAACCGGGCGATCCAAAACCGCCCGGTTGCCCTTGCCTTCCCTACTTCTCCATCCCTCTGAAAACAATATTTACATCATCCTGTCCCGTTTTGCTCCAAACTATTTTGCCTTCAATGGATTTGTCTTTTACGGTACCTTCCCACACCATTGTGCCTTCGTTGGGACTTGACATCACGGAGCCAAACTTGATGGAACCATCAGCCAGGGTTTCAGTGGTGTACGCAGACGGGACAAAGCCCCACTGCCCGCATTCGCTGCCTTCCAGTAGTTGATTCTTGAAAATCAGATCTTCGCTGCTGTCTTTTTTATCGTTTACGTAGTTGTCAATCGCAAACACGCGGTTCTCCAAAGTAGGGGCTTCATTTGAAGCCTGTTGCTGGCTGCCGGATTGCTGGTTACAGGAAGTAACGGCAAGCGCCAGTGCGAGGAAGAAAAACTGAGTTGGTTTCATTGTGAATGATTTATAAAATGAAGAAATGGCTTTCCCGATCATTCAAATTCAATGTCCATGCAGGCTGTTAGCAACAAATATCCGGTTTTTTTATAAATTTTTTGGAAGTCGCGGTGGCTTTAAACCACTTTCGATTCCTTTTTCCCAACAAGCGCTACCCTTTTAGCAAAAAAGTGCCTTTGCAAGCAGGCTCCTCCTGATATTGGTCAATGTTCTTGATTACTTTGAACAAGACTTGTTCCAACAGGTTAAAATCATTGGGTTTTTTAATGTAAATATTTGCACCGTTGTTGAAGGTTTCATCAATATCCTTTTCAGCAGCGGAGGTAGAATAAATGGCAATGGGAATGTCTTTTAATTTTTCATTGTTCCTGATTTCTTTCAAACATTCAAACCCGTTTTTACGCGGCATATTCAGGTCGAGAAAAAGCAAATGGGGCAGGGGGGCATTTGCTTTACCCAGGTGGTTCATTAATTGAACGCCATCGTTTACAGTGTAAATAATGGCATTTATTTCCATACCGTTAACCGCTTCTATGAACAGAAACTGATCGCCTTCGTCATCGTCGGCAAGTAAAATATGAAGCGGGTCGTTTTTCATTTTAAAAGAATCATTTTATAGCTAAACCGGGAGGTAAATATCAAACCTTGCACCTTTGTTCAGTATGCCTGTTGCTGTGATTACACCGTGGTGATTTTCAACGATTTTTTTCACGATGGCGAGGCCAATCCCGGTGCCTTCGTATTCGTCTTTGCCGTGAAGCTGTTGAAATATTTCAAAAATCCGGTTTTTAAATTCCGGTTCAAATCCAATGCCATTATCGGAGACGCTGAGGTGACAATACACCTTTTCCGGTAAAAGTGATTCGTTTTTTAATTTTCGACCTGCTGCGTGTTTGCTCGTTATTTTAATTTTTGGTGGGATACCGGGTTTTGAAAATTTCAGGGCGTTGCTGATGAGGTTATGCAGGAGTTGGCGGAACTGGAAGGGAATGACATTGATTTCGCAGCTTTTGGTCGCCTCAACCGTTGCCTGCTTTTCGAGCAACGCTTCTTTTAGTTCGATTTTTACTTCTTCAATAAGGTCGTTGAGGTCAGTTTTTTCAAACTTGTTTTCGGTGGCGCCGGCACGGGAATAGGCCAATAAATCCTCGATTAGCGTCTGCATTCGTTTGGCTGATTCCAGCATTCGGTGGAAGTATTCTTTGCCTTTTTCGGTTAAATTTTGGTTTTCTTTTTCAAGGATCCTGCCTGCAAAAGTTTGTATTTTACGCAGCGGCTCCTGCAAATCGTGGCTTGAAATGTAGGCAAATGATTCTAATTCTTTATTTGTTTTTTCAAGCTCGGTGTTTTTTTCTGCCAGGGTTTCGTTGACTTGCGCTAATTCTTTTGTCCTTTCCTCTACTGCTTTTTCCAGTTTCAGGCTGTATGATTTGCTTTCGCTGATGTCTTTTTTAAGGCGCTCCTGTTCTTTGCGCTGAAGCGCCGCGGATTCGGTAATGTCATTAATTGCAAGCAAAATCAATTGTTCCTGGTGTGTTTTTTGGGCAATCCGGCTTGCATTCAGCAGCATTATTTTTTCGCCGATGCCGGGAAAGTCGTGCGTAAGCTCAAAATCATTAAAAAATGCATTTTTGGGAATAATTTCTTCGAGCAATTCACGCAGGCGGGGAATATTCCATTGTTTATTTCCTAAATCATACAAAAGCACTCCAACGGTCTCTTCTTCCCGCACCTTAAATTTATTATAAAATGCTTTGTTGGCAGATTTGATGCAAAGCCTTTGGTCGAGAATAAGCAGGGGTTCGTTAATGGTGGCAATAATGGCTTCGGCATACTCATAAGATTCGTGCAGCAGTTCGTTACGCGTTTGCAGTTCCTGATTGGTGGTGGTCAGTTCTTCATTGGTGGATTCAATTTCTTCTTTTGAAGTTTCCAGCTCCTCATTCACGGTTTGCAATTCTTCATTGGCGCTGACCACTTCTTCATTGGCGCTTTGCAATTCTTCTGTAAATGCTTCCTGTTCCTGCACATAAGTGTGCATGTCGGCGCGGGCAGCGGCCAATTCTTCCTCTAATTTTTTTATCCTGCGGTCTTTCGCGGATGAATTATTTTTACCGGCATTTATTTTATTTAGAAATGCTTCTACCTGGTCGTGTTCCGTAAAAAGGATGAGCAACAACGGTTCATCCCAGTCTATATTAAGCGGCGCCACCTCCAAACTGACAATGCGAATTTCAGCGCCCATTTTCATTTCAATGCCACTTTTCCGAACGCGATTTTTGGTTTTAATGGCTTTTGAAATGGCATTGCGCAGTTCCAACGCAATTTCCGGGCGCACCATTTTCAACACATTAAAAGTAGCTTTGCCGGGTGGGTGCGTAAGAAATAAATCCGTTGCTCCCCTGAACTGCTGAATGTCCATTTCCTGATTGATGACCACACTCGCAGGCAAAAATTCTGAAACGAGCACCGCATCAATTGCACTGTTCAGGGCGCTGGCGGTTCCAGAAACTCTTTTTTTGATAAGATTAACGACATCCCCCTCCTGCTGGCTTTCTTCCGGTAAAGCCTGGCGTGAAAAGCGCTGGGTTAGCGCCGCTAATGTGCGTACGCCGGAATTTTTCTTCCGTACAAATATTTTATATTTTTTATTTACGCCAGTGAAAAAATGGGTGGAAGAACCGATGTTTTCTGATTTTCCAAGCATCAAATACCCATTGTCATTCAGGGCATAATGAAACGTGGCGATGACTTTTTTCTGTGCCGATGTATCGAGATAAATAAGCAGGTTGCAACAACTGATAAAATCGAGCCGCGAAAAAGGGGGGTCATTTAAAATATTGTGCGGAGCAAATACACACAGATCGCGCACCGCTTTTGCGATGCGGTAATTGCTGCCTGATTTCGTGTAAAATCGTTGCAGGCGCGCAGGGGAAACCGATTCAAGGTCGTGGATGGAATAGTCGCCAATCCGTGCTTTACTGATCGCTTTTGTGCTAAGGTCTGTAGCAAAAATCTGAATCGCCGGGCAGTCGGATTTGTTGCCCATTATTTCGAGGAGCGTCATGGCAATGGAATAGGCTTCTTCGCCGGTGGAGCAGGCCGGCACCCAAATCCGCAGGGCTTCGTCCGGTTTTTTGCTTTTGAGCAATTTGGGCAGCAGGGTAGTTTTTAAATACCGGTGCGCATCCGTATCCCTGAAAAAACGGGTTACGTTGATCAACAAGTCCTGATAAAGAATATCTATTTCTACAGGCTTTTCGCCCAGTAACGTTGCATATTCGCCAAGTGTTTGTATTTTATACAACAACATCCTGCGAATGATCCTCCGCTTGATGGTATTCATTTTATACAAGCTGAAATCAACCCCGGTGGTTTTATAAATGAGGTTGAGCATTATTTTTAAATCGGGATTGCTGTTGTCAATTAAATCTTCCTGGCTTGTTTTTTTATCCCCGTTTTTTACAAAAGGATGTTTGCTGAGCCGCGCCAGCTCCAGCGCGATTTCCTTAGGCGATAAAATAAAATCAACTACCCCTTCTGCAATAGCAGATTTGGGCATGCCGTTGAACTTTGCGGAATCATCTTGTGCAAAAGTTAATCCCCCTTCCTGCTTGATGGCTTTCATGCCGATCGCGCCATCGCTTGCACTGCCGCTTAGAATGATGCCGATGGCGCCATCTTTGTGTTTTTCGGCCAACGAACAAAAAAAGGTATCAATGGGCAAATTGATGCCCCGCTCTTTGGCACGGGGGGTAAGTTTGATGTGCCCGTCCTCCAGCACCATCGCTTTATCGGGGGGAATGACGTACAGGTTGTTGGGCACGATAGGCATCTTGTTTTTTACCTCCTGCACTTTCATTGAAGTCGCCTTTGCCAAAAGCGCGGTCAGGATGCTTTTGTGGTCGGGACTAAGGTGTTGGATATAAATGAAGGCCATGCCCGTGTCGGCAGGAAGGTATTTTAGCAGCTGGGTTATTGCTTCCAGTCCGCCTGCCGATGCGCCAATGGCCGCAATAGGGAAAGGATTGGAGGAGGACGGAGCGCTGCTTTTTTTCTTGGCTGGGGGTGTCGTTTTTTTAGGAACTGGCTTCATTTTACCTGTTTAAGCATCCTTGCCGGAGAGTACAAAATCTGCTTTTCCCGGTAGTGAGTTGTCCTGAAAAATCAGGGTAAGCGCCTTAAAAATCAATGCTTTGGTTTGCCCAAAATCAGCGGATTTCCGGATGAAATAATGTGCAGCATCTTTATAAACCAGGTTTAACATATCCTTGTCGCTGTGCGTGGATAAGATGATGACCGGAAGCTTCTGTAATCTTTCGTCCAGTTTGATTTGCAACAAACAGGCGAAACCGTTTTTGCGCGGCATGCTGAGGTCAAGAAACAGCACGTCGGGGAGCTTTCTATTTTTTTTGGATAGTTGTTCCATGAGTTGTTCCCCGTCGTACACGGTGGTCAGGTTCACGGGCACCGGCAATTCTGCCAAAGCTTCCCCGAAGAAAAGGCAGTCGTCTTTGTCGTCCTCAGCAAGCAGGATGTTTAGTTTGCTGGGGAAGTGGGATTTGGAATGCTTGTTCATTCTGCAATTTACAAAAAAAATGGCAGACTTGCTTGTTTTTATAGGCGCCTCCCAAGGAATAAGCAAAGTGGGTCCAGATTGTGGTAAAAAAAATCTTCTTATTTTGCCCCGAAATATACAGCCATGTACACCAAAAGAAACTACGGATTCTGGATGACCCTCAACTGGTCGAAAATGCCATTTATCTATGGCACGCTGTTGGCCGTGGGCGTCCATTTGTTCTGCCATTTCACCGGCATTGACGTCTCCATCCCCTGGCAGCCGGTGAGCGTGATCGGTATTGCCGTTGCCTTTTATCTGGGTTTCAAAAACAACAGTTCCTACGACCGAACCTGGGAGGCCCGGAAAATCTGGGGCGCCATCGTCAACAACAGCCGGACGTTTGGAGCGGCGGTGGTGACGTTCATCCAATCGGATCAGGAGGAAAAAAACGCGGCGATCAAGAAAGAGTT
The DNA here is from genome assembly GCA_022841505.1 of Saprospiraceae bacterium. Classification (GTDB taxonomy): domain Bacteria; phylum Bacteroidota; class Bacteroidia; order Chitinophagales; family Saprospiraceae; genus JABWAJ01. Next base: position 16,761 of record JALHRK010000026.1, read on the forward strand.
GATTTACCGGCACATCGCCTGGCTGACCACCCTGCGCTACCAACTGCGCCTGAGCAGGCAATGGGAACATACTGAAAACCGCGTAAAAGGCTTGTACATCCCCGATGTTTCTGAATTGTATTTTGACCGGTTAGACAGCGAAGTGACGCATTTTATTCCGGAGGAAGAGTTTGAGCGCTATAAATCCAAAACCAATATGGCGGCTCAGATCTTGTTGACCCAAAGCGTACGACTCCAGCAACTGAGAGATGAAAATTACTTCGAGGATTTCCGCCACATGGAATTCCACGCTTTAATCCGGGCATTTTACGAAGAACAGGGCAAAAGCGAACGCATCAAAAATTTCCCGTTCCCGCGCCAGTACGCGTCTGTTGCCCTGTGGCTTTCCATGGTCTTTTGCGCGCTGGTTCCTTTTTCCCTGTTGGACACCTTCATCGAAGAAAAGGGTTTGTTGTACTGGATTTGGCCGCTGTTTTCGGGCCTCATCACCTGGATCTTCTTTTTGATGGAAAAAATCGGGGATTATTCTGAAAATCCTTTCGAAGGCACCTACAACGATGTGCCCATCACCGCCATCTCCCGCGCCATTGAAATTGACCTGCGGGAGATGATTAGCGATGCGGATATTCCGGCGCCGATGAAAGATGAGCATGGGTTTTTGATGTAAAATCAATCTATCCCTACCGGTTTATAGGTTTTAAACAACGAAAACTTCAACGCTTCCACCTGTTTCTGATATTCCATAAAATCTTTTTCTACCAAACGGTTGATGTCCGCCACAACAGCAGCTACTTCTTTCCGTACCTTTTCGGTCATAATCCGGGCATTCTGATTTGGCGCCCCGTTGGAAGATTCTAAATAACTGCGGGTGCGCCAGATATTGCCTGTTATGTTCTCCGGGTCGCGCTGGATGCCTTTTAAGCCTTCCGGCATCATGTACCGCCGTTCGAGGGCCGTGATGCTGTCCTGCATGGATTTTGCCAATTTGACAATGTCCTTTTTCAGGCTGTCCGGCACGTTTTCGAGCGCTGAACTGACGAGCTTGATGTTGTCTTTTAACTCCTGAAGGCGGTCAAAACCCGCGGTTGCATTTTTTACAATTTTGGCCAATTCGTCATAAGCCGCCCGCTGCGCCTGCCGGTCTGCCAGCGTGGTACTCATGCGGGGATCGGCATGGACGGTGACCATCGTGCTGTCCGTTTTGCCTTGGTAGGTGAGCAGCAACTTGTACGTGCCGGGCAACACCGCATAACCCCCAGGCTGGTCATCCTCCGGTTTTGGTTTGCGGCGGCTGGGAAAACGAACGCCGTCCTGCTCCAATCGCCAGTAAATACGCACCAGACCGGTATCCACTTTCGCAGAAAAAGTACGGAGGGTGTCGCCTTTGGCATCAACGACCCGGACTTTCACTTTGTCTTCGCTGTCTTTTTTTGCTTCGCCGCCTGCGGGTTTTTCTTTGCCTGCGGTTTTTTCCTTTGCCGGTGGTTTTACCTTGTCCGTTTCAGCTTTCGGTGCTTCTTTTTTTGGATCAGATTTTCCTTTCGGAGCGTTGCCCTCTTTGCCCTTTGCCTCCCCGCTTGGGCGGGACCCCTTGGCTACCGGTTTTACCCAAAGCGAAATCATGGCGTTCGGAAAGCGGTTGTTGCCGGCATAGATGGCATCACCGGCAAACCGGGGACCGTCTACGGAGGCAAATTCGGCCAGATAGGCATCCGGCGCCGGGAATACTTTGAAGTCTGCTTCCAGTACTTTGCCTTTAGAACGGGCGATTTCCCGAAGCGGGCGAATGTCGTCCAGAATCCACGCGGCCCGGCCAAAAGTGCCTACGATCAGGTCGCCTTCGCGTGGGTGAATTTTCAAATCATAAGTTGAAACGGAAGGGTAATCGTTCGTCCATTTGTTCCAGGTATCGCCGCTGTCAATGCTGAAATAAAGCCCCCCGTCGGTGCCGAGGAACAGCAAATTGGGGACTTCCGGGTCTTGCACGATGCTGAGGGCATGGCCGCTCACCTTTTTTTCGTCGGCAATCCTCCGGAATGTGGCGCCGTAGTCGGTGGTATGATACGCATACGGTTTCCAGTCGTTGCGGCGGTAATCGCTGTAAATCACAAACGCTTCACCTGCATTCTTTTTGTTCACCTCAATGAACGGAATCCAGCCGCCTGCTTTTGCGCCGGGCATCCGGCTGGCGAGGTTTGTCCAGGTTTTGCCGCCGTCGCGGGTCAGTTGCAGGTTGCCGTCGTCGGTTCCCACCCAAATCACGTTTTCGTCAAGCGGGCTTGGCGCAATGGCCACGATGGTCGTATTGTTTTCGGCGTTGGTGGCGTCCATGGTGAGCCCGCCGCTTTTGTCCTGGTGTTGTTTGGTGGTGTCGTTGGTGGTGAGGTCGGGGCTGATGATTTGCCAGGTTTGCCCGCAATCGAGGCTTTTGTGCAGGAACTGGCTGCCGTAATAAATGCCGCAATTGTGGAACGGATTTTGGGCAAAACCGGCATTCCAGTTGAAGCGCAACTCCACGCCTTCCGGGTGTACCGGCATCAAATCCCGGGTAAATCCGGTGAGCATGTCCACATAACCGAGGTTGCCGCCCTGCGACATGGCGTAGCAATACCGACCGTCGTCGGGACGGATGGCCACGTCGAAACCGTCGCCAAAATAAACCTCTTTCCAGTCTGCATTGCGGATGCCGCCTGCTTTCCAGACCGCCGACGGGCCAACCCACGAGCCATTGTCCTGCATGCCGCCGCAAACCCGGTACGGGATGCTCATGTCGTAGTTGATGTGGTAAAATTGCGCCAGCGGCAGGTTTTCCGCAAAGCGCCAGTTGCGGCCGCCGTCGTGCGAAATATTGAGACCGCCGTCGTTGCCCTCGATGATGTAATCGGGATCGTCAGGGCTGATCCAGAAGGCGTGGTGGTCGGGGTGTATTTTCCAGCCCACCCAGCTTTCAAAGGTCTTGCCGCCGTCTTCGCTTTTCGACAATATGCTCCAAAGGCTGAACACGCGATTTTCGTTTTTGGGATCCACGTAGATTTCGTGGTAGTAAAAAGGACGGTCGCCCACATTGCTGTTTTCTTTATCGGAAACGGCCATTTTCAACCATTTGAAACCGCCGTCGTAGCTTTTGTACAAGGCGTTTTCTTTTGCTTCCACTAAGGCGTAGACAATATTGGGTTTGGAGGGCGCAAACGCAAGGCCGATGCGCCCGAGGTCGCCTTTGGGCAGGCCGTCTTTATCGGTGCGTTTGGTCCAGGTTTCCCCGGCGTCAAAGCTGACGTAGAGGCCGGAGCCCGGGCCGCCGGAGTGGAACGTCCAGGGTTTGCGGCCGTATTCCCACATCGCGGCGATGAGTTTGTTCGGGTTGGATGGATCCACAACGAGGTCGGCGCAGCCGGTGGAGTCGTTGACATACAGGACTTTGCGCCAGGTTTTGCCGCCATCGGTGGTTTTGAACACGCCGCGCTCCGGATTAGGCCCCCAGGCCGAACCGGTTGCCCCGGCGAAGACCGTATTCGGGTCGTCGCGATGGATAATGATGCGGTGGATGGTGCGGGTATTTTCGAGGCCCATGCGCAGCCAGTTTTTGCCGCCATCGAGGGTTTTAAAAATGCCTTCGCCGCTGTTTTGTGAATTGCGGGGATTGCCCTCGCCGGTGCCCACCCAAATTTCAGCGGGGTTGTTCTGGTTGATTTTTATTGCGCCGATGGATTGCACGGGCGCTTCATCGAATACCGGTTCCCAGTTGATGCCGCCGCTTGTGGAGCGCCAAAGGCCGCCGCTTGCTGCTCCGGCGTAAATCACGTCGGGTTGCGACAACACCACGTCAATGGCTGTCACCCGCCCGCTCATGCCCGCCGGGCCGATGTTGCGGATTTTCATGCCTTTGAGTTGCTCAACGGTTACTTTTTGCGAAAAAAGTGGGCTGCATAACAGCAGCAAAAGGAGTAGCACCGGATGTTTCATCTTGCCCGTATTAGGTGGTGAGTGTTGATTTTATTGGGCAAAATAAACAGGTTCGGTGAAAGGAGAAAATCTTTGTGGGAATTGTGGTGGATAATCCCGTGGATGGGGGGAGATTTTTTGGGTTGGATGGTCGAAGGACGGCACGTACAAACCAACAAAATTTTAGAGCTACCGACATTAAGTCCCTACGGGACACCGACCACACTCCAATTGGACAGACACTATGTAGGATCTGTCTATTTAGTGTCCGTCCATTGAGTCTGGTGTCTGAGCTTTAGAGTTCGAGAGCAAGGCATGCGAAGGCCCAAAAATCGGAGTTTACTCGCGTAAATGACGCTTTTTGGGCCGAGCATAACGCAGCTATCGGACTATAAAGACAGACACTAAGACTTATGTCCAAAAAGGTAAAAAACACCCAACTGCACCCCATTGTTGGTGGAATTTACCGCATTATTTTCGTTGATGTTACTCAAACCAAAATTATACCGTAAATCTACGCCAAAGCCAGATGGTGGATGTACATAGCTACCCCCGATGCCCAAACCAAAATCCACGGATTTGTAATTGGATTTGACGTCAATTTTGTTGTCGTTGATGTTGGATTTTGCACCAATTAAAAAGCCGATCTGCGGGCCGGCCTGCAGCCTGAATCCGTTGTCGAACATATACTGGAGCAGTAACGGCACATTGATGTAATCCAAATTCAACTTAGAATCCACCACGCCGGAAGAGACTTTTGCGCCCTGCCCGGAGAACACGACTTCCGGCTGGAAGGCGAGGGTCTCGGCAAGGTGGAAATGCCCCAGCAAGCCTATGTGGATGCCAGCTTTCATGTCATTCGACGAGTTGTCGTCGCTTGCAATGTCGAAGAGGTTCAGTCCGCCTTTTATGCCAATGTTCATGTGCTGGGCACTTACGGCGCCGACCATCAAAAATGCAGCCATAGCCGCGCTTAACAGGTATTTCATAATTTTAAATTTTGTGTACCCACACACCTCTTGAGAGCATGCTGTGTGAAAATGATGGGACAAAGGTCGGATGTTTTGTGATGGCAATGATTACATAATTCAATTTAAGAGTTATAGGATTCACATGTTGTACCGCTGAACTCCAGTTCGGCGGAGCGCGCCAAAAATTAACGTTCCAATTGATCCATTGAATTAATCATCCGTTCGCTGCTTCCTAAAAATATTCAATCCCAACCCCAGCTGCACCCCGAACGTCACCGGAACCTGCCCTGGGATTAAATTCACAAAAGCGCTGTGGCTGAACGCGCCGAAACGCTGCCCAACGCGTAGGTGGAGGCCGGGAAGGGTTGCTTGTTTGAGTTGCGGTGGTAGTTCGATGGTGACGCCGTTGTCTTTGTAGGAATCACGATAGGATCCCTTAATAAAGTACAATCCCAAACCCGCTCCGACGACCAGGACATCTTTACTGACTGTGCTTTTCAGGACTCGTTCACCAAAAAGCACGAAAGATGAAATCATGCTGCTGGAATTGAGATCCCGGACATAAATTTTATTTACAGAATGGACAATGATTTCCTGGCTTTTTCGATCTAACCCGAGTGAAGTACTGCTGCTGGCATGCAATCCAACTCTATAGTTTTGCTTAACCTTTGCTTTTGCCTCCAAATGGCCGCTCCAGGATGACCCGATCCCATATTTACTGATGGCAGCTTGGTGCCCGAACCCAAATTCAATTCGGAAAGCCAATGGTCGGAAAACGCGTTCTTTCCGTGAAAAGGACATTTCATAAGAAGGCCGAGAAGTACGCGATCCTATCCCGAAAATATAAGAAAAACCTGCGTTGAAGGTCTTATCAAAATAAACATCATTGAAATGACTTACTTTGGAGTCAACTAATTGTCCCAAAACGTAGTTGAATTGAAACTTCAGGTTTTTGTAATAATAGCCCACATTGATGACCGGTGTAAAATAAGAAGGCAATTCGCGTTTGTTGTAAACACGCCTGGAAGCAGTAATGGATTCAGTGTGATGACCTTCCCGGAGAATATAACGGTAGCCTATCCCAAAAAAAGGTTTTGCATGTTTGAAATTGGGCTTATAATGAAAAGACCCTTCAAAATATGCCGGCGATTCGCTAAAGAAAGCCCGGTTTAAGATAACCGATTCATCATTGAAGGATCCCAAGTTTTTATCGGTTCCGTATACCCACAACGGGCTGCCAATTTTAATTCCAAAATCAACCTGTCTGCACTGGTATTTTCCCTCCACAAAAAAGCCACCAGCTGCGGCTTTATATCCCTCAAAGTCTATAAAGTGCTCTACCCCCACCTCCACCTGAAACGCTTTATCGCTTTGCGCAAACAAACTGGCTGAACACACAGTCAGGAAAAAAACGAAAAAAATCCGGCGCGGATGGCCGATCAGGAGTAGCAGGCAGGAGAATTTGGTCGTCATCAGTTTTGATTTTTCCGGCGAGCGCAGCCGGTGGTTTGCGCAAAATTAGCAAACTTAGCGGAAATTGAGGCGACATCTCGCCGCCCTAAAGCGGCAGGTGTCGGCTCATGTTTTGCGATTCGGGAATCAGTTTTTTGAAGCCCGGGTGGAGTTATTGGCTTTTTTTCGGGGAGTGGGTTTTTCTTTTTTGGGTTGTGAGAAGCCGGTGAATGCAAACGCAATAGCCCTTGTGCGGGCTATTGCTGTTTTACACTTTGTTGGCGGTTCGTCTTTTAAATCAATTTGAATAAGGCATCTTTTTACTTGCGTTCCGCATCAGATTATCTACTAATTGAGCTGGAGAACTTCCTACGCTTCCAGAAACCTTATGGTTGTAATTCCAAAGTAATTTTTTGGTTTCCTTATCATGGATTTCAAGTGTTACGGTTGTATTATTTGTCGCTCCCCAAACTCCAACCAGTAATCCTAATGCAATAGCCCCTCCCTCTGACATTGGTTTTGTTAAAGAATAATTTGAGGTAATTACACCATCAACTCCTAATGCCTCACAAATTTCATTCGGTGCCATGGGGTTGTCGTCAAAATAACCTGCCTTTTTTAACTTAGCATTTGTAGTTTCGACATCCTGTATTTCTACAAGTATTCGGTTTTGCATTTTCCGCTTTAAAAGCCAGCTGTACATCTCTTTTTGAAAATTCGTTGACTCTGTTTTTTGCTGTTCTTTCATAGCCTCAGCATCAACCTTTTTCCTCGCTGCAATTGAAACTTTTGGTGGTGCAATTGCAATAAGTTGATGACTACTTGCCCTTGATCGGGCATCTGGGCTATAATAAATTTTCGCACAATTGCTTAGTAGAAAAGCAATTGCTAATAATAAAACGGTTGTGGTCTTATTCATTTGTTTAAATTTATTGGTTACATTTTATTTTCTTAATGGCCGCCAATGAAAGCACCACCGCCACCTCCACTATTTAAATTTGGCCATCACACCTCAATACCCATTATCGCAAAGCCAAAGCCTGACACAAAACCAAGCCACCTACTCCCGTCAAAACACCAAAAGCGGGGGCATTGTCTCCCTGTTCTCTGTATGGTCAGATCAGAACTCTGATTTATAACCAGCAAGTTAAGAATTGTTTTTTTATCCTGCAAAATGTAGTTGTGGAAAAATTGGACTGCATCATGCTTTGAGCATGTTCGGGATCTTACTGGCTACATTGCCTTCTCAATCATCTTTATCACATCAAATTTAGGCTTTTCAAATTTGCATCGCTCGTTAAAAGCATTTCTTAAGGCTTGCAAGGAAGGCGTAAAATCGTAACCTGCTTTTTTAAAAGGCTTTAAACTTTTCAGGAGGTCGTTTATTTCAAAAAAAAACGAATTTTTGCGCAAGTGATCCCGATGGCTGCAGTTTCGGATTTTTTCCCGGATCATTTCGCTTTGGGCCACAATGCCCTTATTGATGGCCGCCGGGAAAATGTCCATTTTTTCTACGGCATTGCTGGATAAAAAGTAAAAAACATCGGTATCGCCATTATTCAGCAAGCGCACCATTTCTTCCTGCCAGTCGGGGCGCGATTTCACCTTCGCGATGGCTTTTTCTCGGATGATTGGATGGCGCCCCTCGGCGGTGTGGACCAACAGGCTGCTAATTCCTTTTTGTACGTCGGTACTGTCAATTCGGGCGATTATTCCCATTTCAAAGCTGCTCGGTTTGCCTCTTTCCTTAAGCTTTTTTGCAAAATTTATTTGTTTCAATACCAATTTAGAAGCAATGGGTAGCATGCCGACCGCAAAAACCGCTATGGTCAACCATTTTGTCGCTGATGGGGGCAGGGCGCCCCAAAAACCATTGGTTAAATGTGCCGCGCCCCAGATTAACAGCAGCAAAACAAGCAAAAAAGAACCGATCTGCCTGATATTCCTGCTAAGCCCGATTCCAGGATCCTCAAAAATAAAAAGTCCATATATAGTGAGCAGGAAACCGGCGAATGCGATAAAAAAACCCACCATGCTGTTGCTGTCTAACCACGAAAAACCGCCTTTGATCCCGATTGTTATAGTCATAATTGCCATAACAATTACAAACGCCTGGAAAAACCAATAGGTGACAAACGCATGGCCAATACGGGCATCCCCTCCCCGCGACTTGAAAAACTGGGTGTAATAGATATAGCCAAATGAACATAAGGCAGCACAAACCAGGATGAAATTGGCGAACATGATAATTTGTTTATGAAAAGGGGCAAAGCAGCGAAAAGCGCATGGCTTTTTTAGAGCTTGTTCGGGATTTCATGACGGAGCGAGAGTGAGGAAATTTTGTTTTAGACAAGGCGGATTTTGCAGACGTAGCCAGCAGCTACGGCGAAAAAATCCAACGCAGTATAAAATAAAATTTGCCGCTCGCAGCCCGTTGATGAATTCCCGAACAAGCTCTTAGATGACCTAAAGGTAAAGACTTTAGCTTCGGAAACGCAAGTTATGTCTCGTAATTGTACAATATTTCAACGACCTGGCTTTCATTTACCTGATTGATCTCCTTTTCGATCAGGCCCCGATCGTTATAAATGAATTTTTTCTGAAATGAATCCCCTTTATTGATTTTGAATTCTGTTGTTCCGGTGTTTAAGGTAGCATTTTTAAAAAAATAAGTTTGCTCTGAGATGATTCTATTGCTTTCATCCAACTCCGTTCTTTCCAGCAGCATTTCAGTTTGGCCGGGTTCGTATTTTACATATTTTTCAATCACCTTGTTTTTTAAATCGTAGTTGTAACGATAAAATTCCTTTTTGACTTTACCATCAATCTTCCGTTTGGCTATCGAATTTGTTATTTTTCCTTCTGAATTGTAAGTATACCTTGTTTTTCCGTGCCCTTTCTTTTTGCCATGGTTATTGCTGTCATACCAGGTTTGATTTATTGTCTTTAGAAGACCTTCTTTAGAATATTCAAATTTCAAACCCGACTGTAAGTCCTCGCCAAAATAAAAATTACAGGTTTCGGGGTGTTTTGAATCGCCATAAGTGTAAGTGGTTGAATTGACCCTCCTGTCTGGATGGTTTAAACTTGTCATTCGACTTTCTTTTAGCAAGGTGTCATTTGCGTAATGATGCTCGTATGTTTGGATTAATTCGTTTTTGCTGTTAAATGATTTTATATTGGTCATGTAGCCTTTTTCATTGATTTCTTCAATGGCCAGGATGAACGGCCTTGTGCTGTCTGCATCATGGCTTAGTTTCGTTTTTGTGATTTTTTTGATTCCATTTTCCATCAGGCACTTTCTTTGTATGGTGTCATGAAACTGTGCCATGATTAAATTTGGTAAAATGCTTATCAGAAAACCCAGGATAATTTTCATGTTCATTTTATTTATTTTATATGGTATAACGTGTGGCTGTGCGCAGCCCAACCTCATAAGGAGGGCTGTCGCACAGCCACACCAATCGTTTTAAGTAGACTTCCTAATCCACCACCAGCAAAGAAGCAGCGCCGTAACGCATCCCCTGTTCATCCCTGACGACCAGCTGGTACAATCCGGTTGTTTTAATACAATCCGGAAGCCTGACCGGCTGGCGTATATCCTTCGTTGACTTGTGAAGTAATTGCCCGTTTGAAGTATAAAACTCAACAATATACGAATCTTCCGGTAACCCATTCATGGCCTGGATATGCAAAACACCCCTAGGCGAAGCAGGATTGGGAAATACTTTTAGTGCAACTTGTACATTTTGGTGTGGATTTCCGGTTTCCTGAACATTGGTTGATAAACCGGGCACACAGGGAAAATTCGGAAAAGTTGCAGGAATGCTGTCTCCACCAAGAATAAGCGCCTGACTCATGTACATGGACTCACAATTCCCATCTAAACAATTCCCGGGAATAAAAGGGTGAATCAGGTCTCCAAAACCTTGTACCCAATAGGACTGATGGTATAGTGCTGATCCCTGTACAAAGTTCACACGCAGCCATTTTCGCATTTCTCCGTTACATTCAAATGTACCTGTTTCCTGCACCCTGTATAGCACGGTAGCAGGAAAAGCATTTAATGGCCCCAATGCGTACAAAGAATCACCAGCCTCCAGAGAAAAATCATAGATCAGGCCCATTCTTAAAAGACTGCTCCCTTCAAGGCTATTGTTCCGAAAATATACTTTTTCTTCTTCCATCCTGTAATAGCCCACCAACATGGTATCGGGGGTAGGATCCGGCGGAGCAAGGGGAGAGTCGGGATTCCAATGGTGAACACGAATCAGGGGTGTCCATGATTCTCCCTCCAATGCCACCGGATCCGGTTCAGTCCATATTTCCTCTTTATCGAGAAACTGCGCCAGCGACCATATATTCATCACCCACCGGGGATTATCCTGCGGGGATGGAAAATACTGGGCAGATAAGTTTACCTCACACAGCAGGAGGAGGCCAAGCGCCAAAAGCCAATGCATGGTTGTGTTTTGCATAATTTTCATATTTTCACAAAGTAACCTGAATGCACCTCTGCCCCCATTCGGACGAGATAATATATAACTCCAGGCATAAAACCCGCAGCAGATATAGCCGGGAGTTGAAGCGCTCCGGTTCCTGCCGTACCAAATTCAGAATAAGTGTTGTTGCCATACGTGTCCCATAGCTGCACGCTGACAGGATCAGCAGCGCCGAGGCTTAATTGAAAGTTTATCTCATTGCCGGATGTAGGATTGGGAAATACATTTAGTATGCTGTGGTTGGTAGCATACCCGTTCACGGGTAACACCTCTACATTTAATGCCAATTCTTTTAATACTTCCGGGGTATATTTCCCACTTGCATACCCTACATTAACAACTGCGATATTGAATTTGGAGTTAACCAAATTGATTACATTGCTTAAATCACAAATAGCATTGTTGGGGGTAACGTATAATTCAAGAAAGGGATCACCTCCCGATACATTCACAACTGACTGTGCGTTCCCTTTGTTATACCAAACAATACGAGTCACGTCTTTATCGAAATGTATATCTGCGTTGCCGATTATACCCGCGCTATTTTCAGCCAGCGAGATATTCTCAAACTGCTCCGTCTCTAAGCTTATCTCAAATTGTAAGCCCTCAAGGTATTGGATGTTCTGATCAAATTCAATTCTTAATTTTACAGGCATTCCTTTAGTCAGACATGGATGCGAGGGAATGCTGGCTGCAATATAAGTACCTTCTTCATTCTCTTCGCACGAACTACTGGAAACATCTCCTGTTTTTACCGCATAAAATGACCAGGTATCAGGGTTTCGGGCATAAAGGGCTGTTCTATCAATTGTGAAGTGCCTTACGTTCTCAATATTTGACCCGGAATTTTTTCCTCCCAGATAGCTATTCGAAGTCCCTGAAAGATAGCCATGCGATAGGCCGTTATTCACCCATACTGCAGTGAATGGGTTATCGTAAAATTGAGTTAAAAAATTAAAGTTTTCACCAAGCGCATATTTGGGTACAAATCTCCAGGGGGGAATGTTCCCAAATCCATCGGTGAGTCCAAGTAAAACCCGCTGTATATGAATTATATCTGTTGTAGTGATCGTTCCACTATTATTTACATCCGCAGCTATCCAATAATAGGGTTTGGGCAATTCTTCCAGCGCAAGAATATGTGCCCGTATTTGTAAAATGTCAAGGAGATTTAAATCGTGGTTTGCATTTAAATGAGCCCAATCGGGAAGCGTAGGATTAGTTGTACCTGGAATTATATTTCTAAAATCACATCTAGAAGTTGTGGCTCCCGTTTGTGTCGGGTTCTTAGGAATTAAAAATATTCCATCACTAATTCTCTCAGTACTAGCACCGGAACCACTCCACAATAATAAAAAGCCATTTCCGAAGGAAGTGGGCTTATATTCTCCTGATGAAGAGCAGTATTTTACGCGTTCAACATATCCCGCCGCAGGCGGGTAATTCCCCTCAATTACAAAATTGTCACATTCAGGCATTACCTCATTGACAAGATTACTCATATCGCCTCCATAGGGAGGAGTGCCAAGTCCAGGATTTTCAAAAACATCAATTGCTCTTTGCATTTGATCAGGGGTAAGCCTTACTCGTGTTTCGTGCCAATATGACATGGCGTTGGCATAGTCAGGATGATATACATAGTTCTCTCCATTTACTGCTCTGGTGCAATCAACGTCATTTAAGTGTTGAGTATTGGAACAATATACATCTACGGGGGTGTCTTCAATCAAATCGCCATAACATTTTCCATAGTTGGGAACCCCATCCCCATCGGTATCCGCACATGTAATGATTCCTCCCGGTGGAGGACATGACGGATTGGGGCTATGATCTGGAAACAGATAAATACCACATTCCGAAGGCGGCGACGATGTTCGGTAGAATGTATGATAGAGCCCAAAAAAATGACCAAATTCATGAAGAGCAAGTACTCCTGAATTATAGAATGCGGGCATCTTTACGCCATATGGGAAGCCGCCAACCCCATAACTCTCATTGGTCAAAATAAGATTAATCATGTTATTGGGCAAAGAAACATTAGGATGATGTGAGGTAATTCTCGATATGATTTCATTCGGTTGTTGAGTATTATATATTTCACTGTCATTAATTTGATCAACCTGACAAATATAAAGTCGAATTCGCGGGTGTAAGTGCCGGTTAACATAATTTAAATTGCGTGCTGTATTCTCAATACAATCCTGTAAGTTGTTTACTAAATTGGGATAAGGGGGATTTCCGTTACTGTCAAAAATGGCAATCAGGTGAACTGGAATTTCATATATCTCCTCAGGGGTATTTGGTTGGGGAGGGAGGAGGCTTTGCTGGCTTAAAAAGGCGTCAAGGCTTGCCTTATACGCCAAATATTGTTCCAGTGTTGGCTCCGGTGTAGCACATTCTTCACTTTGTACTTGCCCAAAAACAGCAGCAGATACTTGTAAGAAAAACAGCAGCAGTAACAGCCGCACATTCAGTTTGATGGCGATCCTGTTTTTGCAATTCAAGGCTTTGGTAATTGTAGTCATGATTGATAGTTTAGAAGTGGCTCCTACTTTCCATTTTTAAAAGCGGTTGGTTTCGGAATTGTCCCCGCGGCTCAAATCCATTCATACCTGCAAGATTACAAGCATTTTTTTTCGCCGCTGAGAAAAATGACGAAACCCCCTTTTGAGTGTGTGAAACCCCTTTTTGACTTAGTAAACGATTTTAAAAACTCAATTTTTTAACCCGACGGAGGTTGTTTTATAGCCGTAAACGGATTCCAGCCCGGCGGTTAAAATCGAAACATTATCCTACTTTTGTGAAATCCCGAACAAACTCTAAACCCAAATTTATGACACATTTCAGATACCTGCTCTTTGCTCTTGTGCTCTTAGTAACCGTTAGCTGCGGCCCACGCGTTACAACAACTGCTATTGAGCCAACTGAAGCCCCGGATGAGGTTAAGACAGCGGCGGCGGATGTCCTTAAAAATCCCTCGATTTTTCAGCTCATTGCCGCCGACAGTCTGGAAGGAGCGCTGGATGCCGTTCACTTGCCGGACGATGTGCGCAAACTATTTAGTAGCCAACTAAATGAAAGCAAACGCCAATTCAGTCTTGGTACGATCAGTTTTGAAACATGGTCTATCACCAGAAACAAGATTGGACTATCACTGCTCGATGCAGGCCCAAACCTGACGTTACCCCCGGGACATCAACCTATTGATAAAAACAAAATTAATGCCTGGCTGGATGCCGGTCAGGCAGACCTGGTACTGGACTATTTACAAAACGCCGGTTCAAAAATCGCATTTTTGCTTGAGGGGCGACTGGCCCGTGTAAATCAAGCCTACAAACGCGGGATCATCCCTGAAGAGGAGGCGAATCGGGAAAAGTCCAGAATTAAATACGCCATTATTACGCTGGCAGAGTAATCAGTATCTGTCCATTTAGTCGGTGTCTGCTCTTTCGAGTTCGAGAGCAAGGCATGTGAACATGAGTCATGCGAATCAGGGGCTAAAGCCCCTCTGAAAGCGGAAGGAAGGCAGTACAGTATCTAAAATTTACACGGAGTTCCACAGAGTAAACACGGAGTTTCGCTGAGTTAGATGTAAAGACTCCGCGAAACTCCTTTAACTCCGTGGAACTC
>JALHRK010000027.1 GCA_022841505.1 Saprospiraceae bacterium
AAATATCGCCCGCGTTCTACCACTGGCGCACCCGCTTGGCCCTCATCGAAACCGAGCGTTCTTACCTTCAGGAATTGCACGTAAAAAAACTGTACGCCAAATTTTTTGATGTAGACTGGTCTGAAAATTCGCAACAAGCCCTGCCCCAGGCACTCATCGAGCTCGCCCCGGAAACCCTGCCCGACAGTGTAGCCCTTATCCCTACAATTTTCATCACCAACCGCACTTTTTTAAACCTGCCGGCGTCGCAAATCCCACAATTGGCGACCAGCATCTGTGATAAAATAAAGGCCCTGGCTAAAGCGCCTTTTGACGAAGTGCAATTGGATTGCGACTGGTCGGAAAAAACGCGCACGCCTTATTTTCAACTGATCGAAGCCATGCGGCAAAACCTTGGCCCGGCAGTCCGTTTATCCGCCACCATCCGTCTGCACCAGGTGAAATACCCGGAAAAAACCGGTGTGCCGCCTGTTGACCGCGGCATGCTGATGTTCTACAACATGGGCGACGTGGAGGCAGGGGAGGAGCGCAACTCCATCCTGAACCTCGAAACCGCGCAGCAGTACCTCGATCAAAATACGACCCGGTATCCGCTTCCGTTGGACGTTGCACTGCCGCTTTTTTCCTGGGGTGTCCTGTTCCGCGAAGGGAAAATGATCCGCCTGATCAACAACCTTACTGCCGCTGAATTGGCTGGAGATAACCGCTTGCGCGCAATTGAACCGAACCGGTTTGAAGTGGTGCGCAGCGGATATGTAGCCGGTTATTATCTTTACACGGAAGATGAAATTCGCATTGAGGCAGTGCAAACCGAAAATCTGCTGGCAGCAGCACAATTGTTGAATCGGTACCTGCCAAAAACTGCACAGCGGAACCTGGCGTTCTACCACTTAGATCCGGCATTGCTCGAGCGGTTCAGCTTACAGAACATAAATTCAATTGTCAAAGAAATTAAGTAACGGAGGGGGAATTTGAAGATTTGATAATTTGAAAATGACCCCACAATCTTCAAATCACCAAATCTTCAAATCAATAAAGCTTGTCCCGTATAGTGGGAAACTCGAATCTTCAAATTTTCAAATTTTCAAATCTTCAAATCAACATGCTTTCTTCCATCCAAAAATTAGAAACCCTCCTCGACGCAACCGTTCATTACCTGAATGCAACGCCCGCAACGGAACTCGAACGCAAGCCCGCACCCGGGAAATGGTCGAAAAAAGAAATCATCGGCCATTTAATTGACTCAGCGATCAATAATTTGCAGCGGTTTACAGAAATTCAATTTCAACCCAAACCTTACAACATCAGACGATACAGCCAGGACGACCTCGTGGCCGTCAACGATTACCAGCACGCCGACCTGCAGGAGTTGATCCAGTGCTGGCTGGGCCTCAACCGGCGGATTTTGCACCTCATGCGCCTGCAAACCCCCGAAACCCTGGCCTTTGAAGTCTTAATCGGCGGCGACGTCACTGACCTGGCGTTTTTGATGACGGATTATGTAGCGCACATGGAACACCATTTGAGGGGATTTGAAAATTTTAAGATTTGAAAATTTGAAGATTGGGGACAGACTTTAACCTTTAACCTTGGTATAATTTAACCTTGAGATTTTACTAAATTGCAAGGTGAATCAGAGGTGAAACTTTTCTAAAAGGTATTACCTCTCTACCACAACTTATGCGGTAAAAAATGCCTTTATCAGTCATCAAAAAACAAAACCCATGTTTGGCTTTAAACACATCAAATTCGACTCCATGACCTACGTGTTGCACTACAAAAACGGCAACATCGCACACGAAGGGCGGGGCCTTTCCTTTTTCTATTTTGCACCCAGCAGTTCCATCGTCGCCATTCCGATGGGCAGCAACGATTTGCCGTTCATTTTCAGCGAATCCACCAACGACTACCAAACCGTCACCATTCAGGGTCAGATCAGCTACAAAATCAGCAACCCAAAAACCCTGGCTGATGTGCTTGACTTCACCGTCAATGACAACGGGCAATACAAAAAGAACGACGTGGAGAAGCTCAATCAGCGCATCATCAACGAAGCGCAAACGGCTACTTCTTCCTACATCCACGAAATCAAGCTGAAGGATGCCATTCGCTCCGCAAAAATGATCGAAGACAAAATCCGGGAGGGGCTGAAAGCTTCACAAGCTATTGGTATGCTGGGTGTTGAAATCCTGGGCGCCAACATCTTAGCCATCACCGCCACGCCCGAAATGACCCGCGCATTGGAAACCGAAACCCGCGAAAAACTGCAACAGGAAGCAGACTTGGCCATTTACGAACGTCGGAATTTTGCGGTGGAACAGGAACGGAAAATTCGGGAAACGGAGCTGAATACCGAAATTGCAGTGGAAGAAAAACAGAAACAGATTGCGGAAAAGAAAATGGAATCCGAGGTTCAGAAAGCGGAAAACAACCGCAAACTTCGGGAAATGCACTTAGAGGCCGACATCGCCTTAGAAAACCAGCGCAAGGTGCTGATCGAACAAAAAACGGCGAACGACCGCAAAGAAGCCGAAAGCCGCGGCTATATTTTGGAAACTACCCTGAAACCTTACAAAGACATGGACTGGAAAACCCTGACGGCGCTGAGCAACAACCCGGATCCGAAATTCAACATTGCGCTGGCTTTCCGCCAATTGTCTGAAAACGCCGGAAAAATCGGCACCCTCAACATCAGTCCGGACCTGTTGGATTCCCTCCTGAATAACCGGCAAGACCAACGAAAATGAGTGCCGAATACGCCATCATTGTCAAAAATAAAACCAGGCTGGAGTCTTTGATTGAGCGATTCAATACAAAGGCCCAGGCGAAGTTTTACATCGAACGCATGGGCGGGAATTTTGAAGACTACGTGCTGGAACACGAAACTTTTCACGATTCTCTGAACGCCCTGCAAACCCGCTTGTCCAAAGTCATCAAACACAAAATTTTAGAACGGGTCTACATGCCGTCGTTCATTTTTACCGAAAAAAACCTCATCGTCGTCATCGGGCAGGACGGGTTGGTGGCCAATACCGCCAAATATTCAAAAGGCATTCCAATGATTGCCGTCAACCCCGACAAACAGCGCTACGACGGCGTGTTGCTGCCGTTCGATGTGACCAATTTCATCGGAGGCGTGGAGCAGGTTTTATCCAACCGCTTCCCTTCCAGAACCATGCGATTTGCTGAAGCCCGCCTAAACGACGGCCAACGCCTGCTGGCGTTCAACGAGCTGTTCATCGGTGCAGCCACGCACATTTCCGCCCGCTACAAAATCGCCTTCAACAACGCGGTGGAAGAGCAATCCTCCAGCGGCCTGATCGTGTCTACGCCGGCGGGTTCCACAGGCTGGCTGAGTTCGGTTTTCAACATGGCCTACGGCGTGGCGGGCATGTTTGAAAAGAACCTACAGCGCAAACAACCCAAATTCCGGGACGACGAACTGCTGTTTGCGGTCCGGGAGCCTTTCCAGAGCATCCGCACCCAAACCGGCATCACGGCGGGCATCATCCGAAACCAAAGCGCCCTCACCCTCGAATCCCTGATGCCAGCCAACGGCGTCATTTTCAGCGACGGCATCGAAGCCGATTTTCTGAAATTCAATAGCGGCGCGGTGGCGACAATCGGGATTGCGAAGGAGAAGGCGGTGTTGGTGGCGAATGAAATGTAACCCGCTCGCGCGATGGCTCCGCCTCGCGTGTCCTATTCTACGGGCTCTGCCCGGATTTCCAGCAACAAAAAATAAAGCCGCTCCGCCATCCCAAAATACTTTTTCCACGACCACAACACCTATTGCAATTTCCATTCCTATCTTAGTGGCTGAAATTATGCCAAACCCTGATGTCGCAACCTTTAGCATCTTTAGTCAAAGATTGGAAACGCCTGCTGGCTGCCGATAAATTCAAGGAATTATTTCATGAATTGGAACAGCATTTGAACGGACGTTCAGAGGCTTTCAATCAGTGTGTTGCCCTCGAACGCCGCTACAACAAGCTGCACAAGAGCGAAATAGAGCGGACGATCTCTCACGAAAATGCAGTGTTGGAATATAGCCAGATTAGCAAGGCGCTGATTGATACGATAGATGCGTTGCAGATATCTGATCTTGAGGAAACAGGTAGCCAACCAGAGAATAAACCCAAACAGGTTATTCCGTCAAAGAAGCCCACTCCCACGGAAGAATACGATTGGGAATTCACCACTGAAGATGACAATCGGGCTGCCTATGAAAAACACCTCGCCCGGTTTCCTGGAGGCTATTATGCAGAAGCAGCTCAAAAAAGGTTGGAAGCTTTCGTTGAAGATGATGACCTCTGGGAATTGGCCTTGGAAAGAGGCACAGAAAAAGCTTTCCAAAGGTATTTAGAAAAATACCCCAATGGATTCCATGTAGCAGAAGCGCAGCAAAAGATAGTTGCTGAGCGCCGCCGCCCCATAGACCCCTTCTACGACCTAATGATCCTCATCAAAGGCGGTACGTTTGAAATGGGAGATACTTTTGGGGAAGGGTATGGAAATGAAAAACCGATTCATAAGGTTACGCTCTCCGATTTTTGGTTGTGCAAATACCCTGTGACGCAAGGACTTTGGAAAGCAATTATGGGTGAAAATAACAATCCCTCAAATTTTAAAGGCGACGATTTGTTGCCCGTTTCAAGGGTATCCTGGGATGACGCGCAGGAATTCATTCAGGTATTGAATAAAAAAACGGGCGGCCAATACCGCCTGCCTACCGAAGCCGAGTGGGAATATGCCGCCCGGGAAGGCGGAAAAAAAATTAGGTTCGGAAACGGCAAAGAAATCGCTAACCCTGCTGAAATGAATTTTTGCGCAAAAAAGGATTATAAACAACCCTATTCCATCGTTGGCGAATACCGGGCAAAAGCAACGCCAGTCAATCACTTTAAACCCAATGCACTTGGGCTGTACGACATGGCCGGTAACGTGTATGATTGGTGTTCCGATTGTTTTACTGAAGATTATTACCAGCAATGTCATGCTCAGGGAATAGTGTTGAATCCGCAAGGGCTTGATACTGGAGGATTCCGCGTTCTGCGCGGCGGCGGCTGGGTCTATTTCCCGCTGCACTGCCGTGCCACCTGGCGCGTCGACTTCAGGCCGACCTTTCGCCATGACGCTGTCGGCTTCCGGGTGGCCTCGTCCCTTCAGTGAGACGGGAGTTAGCCAGTCCGATTCTGTGAGTGGGAAGGCCATGCGAGGGGGTGCGTGCCTTGTTTCGCGGGCTTCAGCCCGCCTTAGCTTAATATTTGGTAAATGCTTGATCTTCTGCTAATTGAAAAGCGAAAACTAAGCGGGCTGAAGCCCGCGAAACGAGGAGCGCGATTCCCTCATCAAACCCGATAAGCTTTGAATGTGAATCCCTGCGTATCTTTACCCCACCATTCACACAACCAATCCTCCATGAAGCGATTCAAACTGCCCGGGTATCTAAAAAAAAATTTGCGACAAGCAACCACCTGCGCCGTTTTTTGCGCCCTGCTCTTCGCCCCGGGCCGCCTTTCCCCATCTGCCTGCGATCCAAACCGTGTTTTTTACGGCTACAGCTTTCTCAGCGCCGAACTCATTGCCATTGCCGCCGAAGCCGCGCCGTTTCTGATGCCCTTCAGCACCCTCGAACGTTACTACCAGGGGCCGGAATACACGCAGGCCAACGACAACATCCGGGAGTGGCACGAACGCTATTGCAAGCAGGCGAACCCCAACGACATTCACTACCTCGTCTACACCGCGCCGGCGTACGAATTGGAAAACCTGCGCGCCGCCATTGTTGAAAAATCCCCGCTCAGTACGTTTGCGCCGGAATTGCTGAACAACTCCTTTGCGCGCTACCTGCACCGCCACAAATGCACCGAAACCATTGATTACCTGCTTTACGCAAAACAATGCGAACCCTACGCCCTCAAACCGGAAGGCTGGAAAGAACAACTGCGCACCACCAACGCCATGAACCGCCTGATCAAAGAAGGCCGCGAACAATTCATGCGCACCAAATCGGACTACATCCGCCTGCGCTACGCCTACCAGATCATCCGCCTGGCGCATTACCTCAAAGACTACGAACAAACCCTCGAATTGTTCGATTTCCTGATGCCCAAAATTGACCACGACCCCAGCATTGTGGAGTTCTGGATTCTGGGCCATAAAGCCGGCGCGCTGCTCGCTTTGGGCAAAAACGTGGAAGCCTCCTACCTCTACTCAAGGGTCTACGACAACTGTCCGGGCAAACGAGAATCGGCCTATCTCAGCTTTCGCATCAAAACCGACGAAGAATGGGAGGCCTGCATGCTGATGTGTCAAAACGACCGCGAGCGCGCCGCCCTGCATGCCCTGCGCGCTTCGGGCGAAGAAGCGCGCCTGATCGAAGAAATGGAAAGCATCTACGAACTGTATCCCGAAAGCGAACACCTGAACGCGTTGCTCATCCGGGAAGTGATTCGCCTGGAGCGCGACCTTCTGGGGCTGGATTTCAACAAACGCAAGGAGCAAAACCGCCGCTACCTCGGCATTCCGCGCAAAGAGGCCGACAAGCGCGTCATCCGGTTGCAGGCGTTCGTCCGGCAGGCGTTGAAAGACGGGAAAGTGCAGCGAACCGACCTTTGGAAATTGGCGGAAGGTTACCTCGAATTGTTGGCCGGCGATTTTTATTTTGCAGGAAAAACCTTCAAAGCCGCCAGCGAACTGGTGGAAAGCGATACCTTAAAAAAGCAATTGGAGGTTTTTCAAAACGTGTTGAATGTCATTTCGTTGGACAGCATCAACAACGACGGTGAAAAGGCCATTGCCGCTTTAAAAAGTTCGGAAATCTATCGTTTGAACAAAGATTTTCCCCGGTTTTTGCAGGACCGCATGGCCCACCTTTACCGCGTCAGCAACCACGAAGGCAAGGCTTTTTTGCAGTATTACCCGTTTGCTTACCTCAAACTCAATCCAAAAGACGCCATCGTTGACGACTTGTTGCGCACCACGCGCAAAGAAACCACCAACCGCTTAGAGCGCAATATGATTGAAAAAGAAGACGGAACCACCATTGAAAACGACCTCATTGAACTGAAAGCCACCATGCTGCTGGGGGAGTTCCGGTTGGAAGCGGCTTTGGAAACCCTGAAAGAAATAAACCGGGAAGAATGGGACAGCTACGGCACGTTCTACCCCTTTGTAGAACGCCTTAACGATTGCGTACACTGCCGGATTCCCGACACCATCGGCGCGCGCTACAACAAGGGCAAACTCATCGAAGAACTGCTGGAATTGGAATACCGAGCCAAATCGGAAACCAACGCCGACCTCGCCGCGGGGCGTTTTTACCGACTCGGTCTGGGACTTTACAACATGACTTATTTTGGGTATAGTTGGAAAGTCGCCGACTACTACCGAAGCGGCGCCAGCATGCAGCGCCGCCACCTGAAAGACGGCAACAGCGTCACCCCACATCATCTTTATCCGGGCGGCAACCGCGAAGTGTTCGATTGTTCCCGTGCGCAGTTCTATTTTGAAAAAGCGCGCATTTTAGCTGAAAATCCGGAGCTTGCTGCCCGGGCAACCTTCATGGCCGCGAAATGCGAGCGAAATGAATACTACGTGAAATCCGCCTCCAGCGACTTTCAACGCACGTATTTCTATTTCAATGTTTTAAAAGAAAATTATGCTGATACCCGGTTTTATGCCAGGGCTATACGGGAGTGCAAGTATTTTAAGGCGTACGCAAGCAAGTAGAGGTTAGAGGTAAGATTTTAGACATTAGATTTTATACGCGCTAGGTATTCGTCCTACGACTTCAAGTCGTAGGACGAATGCATATCGTTTCAAGTTAATTACTTAGCATCACCGGCATCACCAACATCAAAATCTCCTCACCTGCCGTTGCTTCGCCGGGCAACAAAATGCCTGCGCGGGTAGAAGAAGACAGCTCTAATTTGATGTCGTCCGACTCCAGCACGCCCAGCATTTCCACCAAAAATTTGGCGTTGAAACCGATGGTCATGGCGCCGCCTTCGTAGGTGCAGGGCAGTACTTCGGTGGCTTCGTTGGAAAAGTCGAGGTCTTGTGCCGACACGGTCAGGGTACCTTCCGTGATGTTCAGAATAACCTGATTGGTCGTTTTATTGGCATAAATGGCGATGCGCTTCAGCGAATTTTGGAAATCCCCACGCGGCAACGTCAGCAGATTCGGGTTGTCCACCGGAATGACGGCGTTGTAATCGGGGTAGCGCGCGTCTATGAGGCGGCAGATGATTTGCGTTGACCCAAAAGAGAAGAAAGCATTTGCTTTGTTGAAGGCCAGCTTCACTTCTTCGCCGGAAGGCAGGGCATTTTTTAGCAAATTGAGCGCTTTTTTCGGCGCAATGAAGGCGGCGGAAACATCGCTGGTCACGTCCGAAAAGGTGTATTTCACCAACTTATGCGCGTCGGTGGCCACCATGATCAGCTTGTTGAAATCCACCTGGAAGTATACGCCGGTCATGGCCGGGCGCAGTTCGTCGCTGCTGGTGGCAAAAATGGTTTTGTTGACCCCCTTGATCAGTAAAGCGGAGGGCAGACTTACCGTATCCACCGCATCTGGTTCAGGGATGCGCGGAAAATCCTGTCCGTTTTCGCCGGCAAGGCGGTATTTGCCATAAGCCGAAGTAATTTCGATGCCAAAGTTTTCGTCGTTCACCGTGAAGGTAATGGGCTGCTGTGGCAACGCTTTCAGGGTTTCAGAGAGGATTTTGGCGGGTACTGCGACCATGCCGTCTGAGTCCGACATCACTTCCAGTTCGGTGGTGATGGACGTTTCCAGATCGGTGGCAGTAATAGTTAGTTTATTGTTAGATATGGAAAAAAGAAAATCTTCGAGGATGGGCAGCACCGGGTTGGAACTGATAACGCCTCCCGCAATCTGCAACTGCTTGAGCAATTCGGAAGATGAAATGCTGAATTTCATAGTATTATCGGATTTATTTGTTTTGAGCCTGCCCGGAATCCTGGCAAGCACTTCACAGGGTTTGGCTGAAACCACAAAATTAAGTTTTCCAGTGCATTTTTTACCATAAATAATCAACAGGGTGTTGATAACTACGGTTAAATGCAAAGTATATGTGTTTTTTTTATCTTAGCTATTGAGTTTTGTGCAATAAGGTATTACTTTTGTAGCTGGAAACAAAGAAAACGGCATACAAGCCGCTTCTCTGGATCTAACCGATAAACAAAAGCGGCGTTGTTCGTTCAAACACTAAAGTCACACACACCTTTTGCTTTCCCCAATAGGGCAGAAGATATTCTGTACGGGTAGAAATTTTCTCGTACGGGTAGAAAATTTTTCGTACGGGTAGAAAATTTTCTACCCCAACAACCATTTCCGATAAAGAATTTTTTGGTAAAGTAATTCTTCAGCTTTACCCCCTTTTGAAGTTGGATTTTTTCGAGCAGCCTGTCGCCACTTGCGTCGAGGCTGTTTTTTGTTGGGGCAGAACACGTAAGGGCAGAAAATTTTCTGCCCCAACATTTTCTGCCCCAACATTTTCTGCCCCAACATTTTCTGCCCCTATAGCATCATCAAATTAGATTTATACTGCCCACCCACCGGCAATTCCCGCCCGCCGACCTCCACCTCATTGGGCGTAAATGCACTTACCTTATCGCGCCGCACAATATAAGAGCGATGAATGCGAATGAAGTCCGCAGCGGGCAACGCAGCCATCATATCCGCCATTTTCTGGTAAGTCACCACAGAATTGCCGGCGGCTAAATGGATCCGCGCATAATTGCCCAGGCTTTCCACAAAAAGAATTTCGTCTAAAAAAACCTGCACCATTTTTACTCCGGATTTGAAATACAGATATGGGCTTCGCGTATCCGTGGCAGGCGTTTCCGGCAGGGTAGGAGGGGTGTTGGTCCTCACTTTTTGAATAGCTTTCAGGAAGCGTTCGAACGAAATGGGTTTCAGTAGGTAGTCGGCCACAGCAAGCTCAAAACCTTCCAATGCGTAATCGCGGTAAGCGGTGGTGAGGATGACTGTGGGCGGATTTTGGAGAGACTTCAAAAAGGCGAGACCGCTCATTTGTGGCATTTCGATGTCGAGCAGCAACAGGTCAACCGGCGTTTTTTGCAGAAAATTAAAGGCTTCCACGGCGTCGCGGCAGGTTCCGGCTACCTCCAGCCCTTCGATTTGCCGGATGTATTTTTCGAGGATGCCAATGGCAATGGGTTCGTCGTCAACAATGAGTACCTGCATAGTGTCTGTATTTATAGTCCGATGACTTCGACTCCGCTCAGCCACCTCGGCTGCGTTATATTTTGCCCCAAAATCGGTCATCCCGTCCGGCGGGCGGGACTCCCAATTTTGGGGCAAAATATGCCTTGCTCTCGAACTCTAAAGAGCAGACACCAGACTAAATGGACAGACACTAATCAAAGTTTTAGGCCAAGGATGATAAAAAACTGCCCTTCCCCCGTTCCGGTTTCCAGCTGATGGCGATCCGGCAGTAACAACGCCAGCCTCCGGCGCACATTTTCTAAGCCTACCCCAGCATTGACATCCGCTGCATCGGGCGTTCCGGCAAAATCATTCCTGACTTCAAAACAAAGCCTGTCCTTTTGGATGTCCAACTCAATCGAAATCCCGCAGGGATGGCTCCCATTTTTTAGTCCGTGTTTGAACGCATTTTCCACAAAAGGCAAAAACAGAAGGGGGGGAATGCGCCAGCTGTCTGCTTCGCCTTTTACCTCAAAGCTGACTTTAGCCCGGTCGCCGTGCCGTAGTTTTTCCAATTCGATAAAAGCCTCCACCATGTCCAGTTCCTTGCGCAAGCTCACCGTTTCGGCGCCGCTTTCGTACAACAAATAGCTCATGATGTCCGACAAACGCAGCAGCAATTCGGGGGTTTTGTCCGAACGCTCGAGCGCTAAACCGTAGAGGTTGTTGAGGGTATTGAAAAAAAAGTGCGGATTGATCTGCGTTTTCAGGAATTGCAACTCGGCCACGAGGCGTTCTTGCTCCAATTGTCCCGCCCGGCGTTTTTCCGCCAGATAATGCAACAGAATCTTCACCGCTCCGGTGAATGCAACCACATTTGCGCTTACCGCAAGGTATTGCACAAACAAAGCCACCCCTGAATCGCCCGGAAATCCACGAAAAAAGCCCGGTAAACCCATCCACAAAGCAAACAACCCCTGGAAACCCGTTGCGGCAAGCATCAGCATCAGGAGGGACAAAGCGTACGTAAACCAGCGCTTTTTCAATAAAAAGAAAGGAATCAACACATACAGGTTCATATAAACGGCCAACAGCCTTCCCGGCAATGCAAAACTTTCGGCCAGCAGCGACTGCCCCAAGGTGCCGGGGAAAGTGGATCGGGTAATGATTTCCTGCCCCGTTTCCGGAGAAACGATGACCGTTTCAGACACAAATGCATTCATCCAGATGAAGCCCTGGCTGAGCAGGTACAGCGTCCAGAAAAGCAGGTGCAGCAGTAAACGGCGGTGTCTCATAGCAGGTAAAGTTCTGTATTTTTCTGTTGGCAACAGGCAGGATTATGTGAAATGCCGGATTCTTTATTTGAAATCAGTTTGCATAAAAAATATGCGCTTTTACATAATTTCTCCAATGGTTGGAATAAGGACTTAACTTCTGAGTTTTCTGTAATTTATATTTGTACGAAGAAGTTCGTAATTTAGGGCTATTGGCACATCGAAATATAGATTTTTCAACGTGAAGCGTAAGCTCCTATGTGTTCTATCCCGCCAAGTCGGGACAAGTTGTGGTAAAAAACCTACTGTGGTAAAAAAAATCTATTGTGGTAAAAAACATTCATTCTATGAAAACTGGAACATTTTTAATGCTTTTCCTATCCTTAATAACGACTTGCTTTGCGCAAAAACGAACCATCCCGGAAGCACATTGGGCTTTAGTGGATCAGTATTTGCAAAGCCAAAAAAACTTCACCGGGGTGGTGCAGTTTGCCGAGGGTGGTGAAGTGAAATTCAGCAAAGGATACGGGTTTGCCAACCGCGAAAAACAAATCCCTTATTCCGACAAAACCTTGTCCACCATTGGCAGCATCACCAAGTCTTTTACGGCTACGGCTATTCTGTTGTTGCTGGAACAAGGCAAACTGCGCGTGGAAGACCCGGTCACCAAATATTTTAACCAGGTGCCCGACGACAAAAAAGGCGTCACGCTGCATCAATTACTGACCCACTCGGCAGGTTTTCCGGGCGTTTTGGGCGATGACTATGAAGCGGTTGCTAAAGAGGATTTTGTCAAATTGGCAATGGAAACCCCGCTGGCTTTTGCGCCGGGCACAGGTTATGAATACAGCAATGTTGGCTATTCGCTGCTGGGCATAATCGTAGAACAGGTAAGCGGCATGAATTACAGCGCCTTTTTGCAAAAATATATCTTTGCGCCGGCAGGCATGAAAACGGCGGGCTACGACAATCCGGCAGCCGATTATGGCCTGTTGACCCACGGCTACCTTAAAGACGGTTCGGATTGGGGAACCTCCAAAGATAAACTCTGGAACGGGAAAGAACCTCATTGGCACCTGAAAGCCAATGGAGGCCTGCTGATGTCGGCCAACGACATGGCACAATGGTACCGCGCGCTCAGGAGCAATAAAGTACTGAAACCCGAAACGCTGAAACTGCAAACTGCCCCACATGTATCCGAAGGCGAAGGCGGTTCCTTCTACGGCTACGGCTATGCAATTTTAAACGGAGGGGAAAGCATCGAACACAACGGTGGCAACGGTATTTTCCGAGCCGACTTCCGCTGGTTTCCAAAACTCGACCTCTCTCTGTTTGCCTCCAGTAACGACGCCAATGTGCGCTTGTTTCGCCTCAACGACGAAATTATCCAAATCCTGCTGAGCGGCAAATTGCCGGAGCAAACCAACTGGCAGCCTGTTTCGATGGATCAATTTCCAGCCAATGACCGTCAAAAAACAGCCCAGGCCATGCTTGCTGTGCTGGCCGATTTTTCACCTGAAAAAGCAACCGCGTTTGTCGAAAAATACTATTCTCCCGGGATCGTCGAACGCAACGGCCAGGAGCGCTTAATCGGCATGCTGCAAATGCTCAGCGAAGACAGCGGAGATAACCCCGTAAAGGCCATCCTTGAAAGCGAAGGCCGGCTCCAATTGGTGCTTCCTGCCCAAAACCCCGGTGCAATGCTGAAAATTTCCCTGACTTTCCTCGGCGACCAGGTGGATAAATTGCAAGCGGAATTGGAGGGGAATTAACGCGAACGCACGCAACGGAACCCATAAGCGATGGAACGTGGTCCGCCACTCCAGGCTGCATAATTGCGCCAGCCGATGGGGCTGTGCGGGTTGAAGTCGCCCTCAGGTTTGCCGTGTTCGTAATAACCGCCGCCGCGATAACCAAAGCCGCCGCTGCGCTCGTCGTCGCCGCGGGGCCAGTCTTCGTTGGTGGCGTAACCGTAACTGCTCACACGGCCGTCGCCGTGGGTGCCGAGGTAGGCGCGCCCAAGTGGGTGTCCGATGCTCACCACGCGTTCCCACAAACTACCAGCAAGGTCTAAAGCCCCGCAGGCAGCTGCTCCAAAAATCGGGCGGTTGCCTGCGTTTAGCTGACTTTCGGTTACGCCGGCGCGGTATTTCACCTCATCATCCAAATCCACAAAACGGGCAAGTTGTTGTTTGTCGGCAGTGCCCCACGGGAATTCGTGCGGGATGGGTGCGGAAGTTCCCCGACAGGCTTTTTCAAATTCCAGTTCGGTCATCGGCCGCAGACCGGCCCAGTCGGAAAATGCGCAACCGTCGTCCCAGCTTACAAAATTGAGTGGCCGGTCAGGGCTTTTGGCGACGTATTGGTCATTGTTCAGGTGGATACTTCCCCGGTCTTTTTCATAACCTTTTCCCGAAAAATTAGCCCGAAAATAACTCGCCTGTCGGCCAAGCGCATTTAAAAAAGCAGCGTATTGCCCTTGGGTGATTTCGTATTTCATGAGGTAAAAAGCTGCAACGCCTTTCGGAAATTTAGCAGGAATCGGGCCTTTCCCATCGCCTTGGTATTCGGGTTCGGAAGCGCGGTAGTTCAGGCTTCCGGGCGTATTGCCCACTGGAATGATCGCGTTTTCTTCCTCAATAGAGTAGAGTTCATCGGATCCATCGGATTCGCCGACCCGAAAAAATGAAGCTGCCTTTAGTGCAGCCGGATCCGGATCGCCAAGGGTGAAGGCGCCAGCAGGAACCAGCGCCATTTCGATGGCGTGTAGCGTCCAGACGCCGTCTTTGGGATCCAGTCGGCCAAGTCCGGCAGGATCGAAAGTTAGCTCCAGCGCCCATTCCACTCGGCCCCGGTAGTTTTTTGAAAGGTAAATAAACATGCCCACGCGATCGGCGCTGACTTCAAACTCCGGCGCGGGATGGATGCCGCTTTGCCCTAAAACGCGATGCCCTTCAGATCGAAGTAATAAATGCCGGCTATTGTATTCAGGGTCATTGGGTTTGAATTTCAGGAAAACCCAGGCAGCATCGTGGTTGTTCATAGCCGGGTCGCGCCAGGCATTGTCCCAGGACAGGGTGCAGCGCGCAATCAGGTTACCGCCAATTGTTTCGGTTTTTAAATCCGTTACGCGGATATTAGCCGCAGAGAGGTGAATGGTAAACGCCAGGAAAAGAATCCCCGGCAGGTAGCAGGATTTTTTCATAGTCGGGTGGTTTTGAGTCGGAAAAGGTACCGCAAGTTAGGGATTGGAAGTTATTTTTACAACTTGTTGCCCTTTCAATATTGCATACAGGGTTTTCGGAACCAAATTGGGCGCCCGTTCCTTGTTAGCCTTAAATACCTGATTTTATGAACTATCAAATCATCGCTGATGAAAATGAGTTGAACCATTTTTTGGCGTTGCTCCCGAATCCAACCCCCGATGAGTGTTACTACATCGGCCTTCTGGCGCGCAATAAGTGGATCCGGGAATCTACCTTGCAAGGAATCAGCTCTCAAATCCAACTCAAGCGCTTCACTTCCGATAAAGATCGCCTGCCGGACAAGCTTCGGCAACTGGAATGTTCGCTGGGCGCTTATCGCGACAAAGGCCAACCCATTCCGCAGGAGGCACTGGGAGTCTACATCAGCGTCAACCCGCGTTCTTATCGAAAAGCGGGGCTGCGATTGATTCGCGACATTGCAGAGCAAGTGGAAAAGGAAACCCAGTTCAACCCGCACCAACTGGCTTTGTCCAACCTGCAAACGACGGCTTCGCGCCGTCCGTTTTTTGACATTGACATTGATTTGGTGGAGGGCGAAAACCGCAAAGACATTATGTTTTTTGTTCGGGAAGCAGTGGGGGAGGCAGTAACCTTTGTACACACCCGGGGCGGCTTGCACGCCTTGATCGAAACGGCAAAATTAAATTCGGAGCAGGCTAAAACCTGGTACAACGCCATTGCCCGGCAAACCCGGTTTAAGTCAGGCTTTGACATGATTGGAGATAATTTGACGCCTTTGCCGGGCTGTGTTCAGGGAGGGTTTGTGCCTTTTGTTGTGAAAGATTAGGCGCAGTCAGACGTATTCGTCCTACGACTCCAAGTCGAAGGACGAGTGCCCTACCACTCATCACGCCCATACGCCGCTCATCCCTTTTTGCTTGCCGGGCGCCTTTTTAGCCTTTACCTTGCCCGAAAAAACAATAAAATCATGATCAAACCACTGTTGTTATTTTTCGGAATCGGATTCGCCAACCTGCTGTTTTCGCAAGACGTAACCGGCGACTGGCACGGACAATTGGACATCCAGGGCGTTAAACTGCGCTTGGTTTTACACATTCAAAAGGAGGGTGACGGCCTGAAAGCTACTTTAGACAGCCCCGATCAAGGCGCTTTTGGTTTGCCGGCAGGCGAAATTCGCTACGAAGCGCCGGTGCTGACTTTTGCCATGCCAAACCTCGGCGTCACCTACAAAGGCGAATGGCGGGCGGCCTCTGGAAGTTTCGCGGGCACGTTCA
This sequence comes from Saprospiraceae bacterium, assembly GCA_022841505.1. Classification (GTDB taxonomy): domain Bacteria; phylum Bacteroidota; class Bacteroidia; order Chitinophagales; family Saprospiraceae; genus JABWAJ01. The sequence goes on from JALHRK010000027.1 coordinate 15,971, forward strand.
CCCAAGGCGGCCAGGGATTTCCGCTTGATCTCGGCAGGGCTGCTATCGAAGCCGTAAAACTGGAGCGTCCGCAGGAACCGCAACCGCCCTTTCCCTACCGTTCTGAAGACCTGAATTTTGTGAATGAAAAAGCGGGCGGCATAAAATTGGCGGGCACCCTGACTTTGCCGGAAGGCAAAGGCCCATGGCCGGCAGCCATCCTCATCAGCGGTTCCGGCCCGCAAAACCGGGACGAAGAATTGCTTGGCCACAAACCGTTTTTGGTCGTTGCCGACTACCTGACGCGCAAAGGCATTGCCGTTCTGCGCTTCGACGACCGCGGTGTGGGCGCTTCTGAAGGGGATTTTCAGGCCGCGACTTCCGCAGATTTTGCCACCGATGTTGCCGCTGCCGTGAAGTTTCTGCGCCAGCGCAAGGATATCCGCCCGGCACAAGTTGGCCTGATTGGCCACAGCGAAGGCGGCTTGATAGCGCCGATGGTGGCTGCGGAACTGCCTGAAGTGGCTTTTGCGGTTCTGCTGGCAGGGCCGGGTGTGAATGGTGAAAAAGTCATTTTGCACCAGTCTGCCCTGATTAACGCAGCCGATGGTAAACCCGAAGCAGGCATTCGCGAACAATTGAATCTATCGAAAGGCGTTTTTAAAATTTTGCGCAAAAATGCGGATAAGGCCAAAGCTGAACAAGCCATCCGCGCCTACCTGCAAGCGGAAATTCCCAAGCTTTCGGAAGCAGCCCGGGCAGAATTTGAGCCGTTGGATCAGGCCATTGAGCAACAATTGAAACAACTGAATTCCCCGTGGATGCGCTTTTTTCTGACCCACGAGCCCATTCCGGTCTTGTCGAAAGTGCGCTGCCCGTTGTTGGTGCTCAATGGAGAAAAAGACCTCCAGGTTGACCCGGTGCAGAATGTTACACCCATCCAAAAAGCTTTGAAAAAAGCAAAGCACAAGGACTACACGATTCAGGTTTTGCCAAAACTCAACCATTTGTTCCAGCATACGGAAACGGGTAGTCCATCCGAATACGCAACGATTACGGAAACCTTCGCACCGGAAGCGCTGGAGCTGATGGCTTCCTGGATCGGGAAGCGGTTTAAGTAGTGTCTGTCTTTAGAGTCCGATGACTTCGACTCCGCTCAGCCACCTCGGCTGCGTTATGCGAAGGGCCAAAATTGGTCATCCCGTCCGACGGGCGGGACTCCCACTTTTGGCCCTTCGCATGCCTTGCTCTCGAACTCTAAAGAGCAGACACCCGACTAAATGGACAGACACTAAATAGTTGAATTGCTTACATTGGGGACAATGATCATTCTATGGATACACGAATTGAACAACTTCCACCAATTAACAAACCTTCCCCTTTCTGGATTGCACAGGCAGGAGGATGGGTCTTGTTCACCGTTGCTAACTTAGTCTTGCAGCAGTCAGTAAAATTCAGCTTCAGGTGGATGGTGATTGAAGTGATGGCAGGCGTTACCGGGTTTGCAGCGACGTTGTTGTACCGGCAGCTCATTCTCCGGCTGGGCTGGCAAACCAAACCGCCATTGCGATTGATCTTACCGGTGCTGGTCGCTTCGATCCTGGTTTCGGCGCTGTGGAGCATGGCGTTTGCTTTGATTGCCAAACCGTTGATGTGGTTGTTGGCGTTGGAAGTGGCGCCTTTCTACCACCTGTTTCTGGGCGTTTTTATCAACGGAGTTATTCTTGTGATTGCCTGGTCGGCCATTTATTTTGCCTATCAGTATTTTTCAAAATATACGCGGAATGAAGCGGAAAAATGGAGGTTGCAAATTGCGTTGCGCGACGCCCAATTGGGGCAGTTGCGGGCGCAGGTGCAGCCTCATTTTTTATTTAATGCCCTCAACAACATCCGGGCTTTGATCCTGGAAAATCCAAAGCAGGCCCGTTCAATGATCACGCATTTGTCAGATTTGCTGCGCTATTCGCTCACTTCCTCCAATCATGAAAAAACAACCTTAGCGCAGGAAATCGAAATTACCCAGGACTACCTGGCATTGATGGCGATTCAGTATGAAGACCGCCTGAGTACCCGTATTGAGCTTCCCGAGGCCTTAAAGTCGGCGTTGATTCCCCCGATGCTGATTCAACTTTTGGCAGAAAATGCCATCAAACACGGCGTCGGCAAAAGGCCCGAAGGCGGGGCCGTGCAGATTACCGCCGACCGGCAGGGGGATGATCTGGAAATTACAGTTGCCAATCCGGGGGTGCTTTTACCGGAAGCGGCGAACTTAGACGACCACCTCGGGGTAGGGCTGAACAATATCCGCGAACGATTAACTTTGTTGTACGGCGACCGGGCGGAATTTCAAATTACGTCCGAAGAAGGTGTGGTTCGCTCGGTTGTGCACTTGCCGCTTGAATGGACAGACACTAGATAGCCGCCTCTATGTGAACTATCCCGCCAAGTCGGGACAAGTTGTGAAAACCCCTATGTGCCTTATGTGGTAAAAAAAAATAACACCTATGTGGTAAAAACACCATCTATTGAAAATGAAAGCAATCATCGTAGAAGATTCAAGGCTGGCCCGGGTAGAATTACTGACGTTGCTTCAGGCGCATCCCGAAGTGGAAGTGGTTGGCGAAGCTGCAAATGCCGAAGAAGCCAAAACTTTGCTGAGCAAAACAGAAGTTGACCTGCTGTTTCTCGACATCCAGTTACCGGGCGCGAACGGGTTCGAGTTGCTGGAAGCTCTGGATGAGGTGCCTGTGGTCATTTTTACCACCGCTTATGATGCCTACGCCCTGAAGTCCTTTGAATACAACGCACTGGATTACCTGCTCAAACCCATTAAACCGGAGCGTTTGGCCAAGGCCATTGAAAAGGCGATGGCGCAGCAAATCCAGCGGCAGTCGGGCGCCGACCGTTTAGACCTGGAGCACCGCATTTTTGTAAAAGACGGGGAACGTTGCTGGATCGTCCGCCTCGGCGACATCCGCATCCTGGAGGTGTACGGCAATTACACCCGGATTTATTTTGAAGACCAAAAGCCCTTGGTCTTGCGCTCTCTCAATTACCTCGAAGAGCGCCTGCAGCCCGATTTGTTTTTCCGGGTTAACCGCCAGCAATTGGTCAATGTGCGCTTTATCGCTGGGGTGGAAAACGCACTGGGTGGGCAGTTGCGGCTGCGGCTGCAAAATGGCGAAATGGTGGAGGTGTCGCGGAGGCAGGCGTTGAAATTGCGGGAAACCTTGCGGATATAGTCTAAATATGGGGTTGACCACCTATATTTGCCGACTTAAATAATTTCAAACAACCAGCTTGAGCATGAAATTTTGGAATTATCGGATCGGGCTTTTGGCGGCGATAGCTGTGGTGTATCTCACCGGAAACCTTGCTTTTGACAAGCACGAGGATAACCTGACCAGAGGCGATTCCGGGCAGTATTACCTGCATGTTTTGTCTTTTTTCCTGTACGATGATGTCGGAGATTACGACCGAAGCCTGACCGAGATGCGGAAGCTGTACCCGAACGTTCCAGACCCCCGGGACGATATATACGGCATCCGGCCCACTGAAACCGGGCGGTACTACATCAAATATACCACTGGCACCCCGCTGATGGAAGCGCCTTTTTTCCTGCTTGCCCATGCTTACGCGAAAATTGACAGCAGGTATCCCGCCAACGGTTGGAGTGAACCTTACCAATTGGTACTCAATTTGGGCACCCTGTGTTATTTGCTGGTGGCATTTTACTGGCTGGCGGGCATATTAGAGCGTTATTTCTCCCGCCGAATCGTTGTGCTTACTTGTTTGACCATTGCTTTTGCGACCAACCTGTTCTACCACGGCACTTACGTCATCATGTCGCATGGCTTCTTGTTTTTCGATTACTGCCTGTTGCTGTTGCTCACGCTGAGGTTTTACGAACGCCCCGGCATTGCGCGGGCGCTTGGCGTAGGGCTGGTCGTAGGGTTGATCGGTATTACCCGGGTGCCGGAAATCATATCCGTACTCATTCCGGTTTTATGGGGCATCAAGTCCCGGCAGGAGTTTTTTGAACGCATCCGGTATTTTTTGCGCAACTTCCATTTGCCCGTTGCGTTGATTGTGGGTGTTTTGCTTGTGTTTTCAATCCAGTTTACCTATTGGTACTACGTCAGCGGCAAGCTCGTTTTTAATCCGTATCAAGGGGAAGGGTTCAATTTTTTAGAACCCAAAATCCACCGCGCCTGGTTTGATTTTTCAAATGGCTGGCTGATTTACACACCGGTGATGGCTTTTAGTCTGGTCGGCTTGTGGTGGTTGCGCCGGTATGTGCCGGGCGCGCTGTTGCCCGTTTTGGCTTTTGTGGGCTTGCATTGCTTTATCCACTATTCCTATTACGCCTGGACTTTTTTTCCGGGGTTGGGACAACGGCCCATGGTAGAAACCTATCCATTGCTGGCGCTGGGGCTTGCTGCGTGCTATGCGCAAATGCACAAGGTGCGGGCGCTGTCGTGGTTGCCTGTTCCGATACTCCTCATTTTTTCAGCGCTTAATTTATTTCAGACCTGGCAAATGAAAGAAGGGATTATTTGGAGCGAGCGGCACAACCGGGCATTTTACGTTGAGACGTTTGGCGCTACTCAACCCTCTTTGCAGGCCCTGCGCGCGTACGACAGCCGGCAGATCCAACCCGATTCTTCGGATTTAAGCTTCCTGGATACGATCGTCACATCCGCCTCTTTTTCATCAGAACAATGGGATACCCTTGCCATAGACAGCCTGGGGCGCACGAGCATTTTACCTGTCGGCACTGAGTTTGCCACCCTTGCAGAAAACTTACCGCTGTCAACGAATATCCATTATGTTGGCGTTTCGCTGCTGGCCTTTGCGACGGAAAAGGGCCGGATCTGGCATCGCGATAAAGGTGCGAATCTGATGGTAGAAATTATTCAAAAAGATGGCAAGGTCTGGAAATGGGCCGCCATCAAACCTGGGGTCCATATAGGCAACCCGGGCCACAGTATCTGGACCATGGGCGAGGTAGAACAATGGGGCGAGGCAGGCTTTTTTATGAAAATACCGAAATCACTGCCGGACGGCGCCACGCTGAAGATTTACATCTTCAACCCGGACAGGCAAGCCCTGTATATTGACGACCTGGTGGTGACGGCCTGGCAACGGCGGTAAACGGATAAAACAGATTTGGTTGGCACAGGTGACGAGTGCCACAAAGTAAAAAGAGTCTCACAGAGGGATTAACTCCGTGAGACTCTTTTTACTCCGTGAAATTCTGCGTCATAAAAGAGGGCCTGGTTAGTGAGGGTGTCACTTTCAGGGACGCCCTCACTTGCCCCTACGCAGCTATCGGACTCTAAAGACAGACAATACTAGTTCGTTCGTGTCGGGCGCGAATTGCTGTTGCCGCCCCTCCGGTTGTTGCTCTTCCTGCGGCTTCCTCCACCATAAGCGGCCGTAGAAGTTTCCCTTCTTTGCGGCTGCCTTGACGGTTCTGGTTGGTCGAATGCAGCAACGCCTGCACCTGACAACGGGTAGGGGTGTTCGTTCACCACCGGTACATTCTGGCGGATCAGTTTCTGAATGTCTTTCAGATAAGCTTTTTCCTCCTGATCGCAAAAAGACAACGCAATACCGCTGGCGCCTGCCCGGCCCGTACGGCCAATGCGGTGTACATACGTTTCCGGGATATTCGGCAACTCAAAGTTGATGACGTGCGAAAGGTTGTCTACGTCTATACCGCGTGCAGCGATGTCGGTCGCAACCAGGACGCGGATTTTGCCAGACTTAAAGTTGTTCAGTGCATTCTGGCGGGCGTTTTGCGACTTGTTGCCGTGAATGGCTTCAGCGCGGGTGCCCGTTTTGCTCAGGTCGCGCACCACGCGGTCAGCGCCGTGTTTGGTTCGCGTGAAAATAAGCGCGGAGGTAATCTCCGGATTCTTCAGCAAGTGCGCCAAAAGGTGCTTCTTGTCATTCTTATCCACATAAAAAATGGATTGTTCCACTTTTTCTGCTGTAGAAGAGACCGGCGTGATTTCCACTTGTGCCGGATTCGTCAGGATCGAATCGGATAATTTGACAATTTCCGGCGGCATGGTCGCCGAAAAGAACAGCGTATGCCTGCGGGTTGGCAATTTTGCAATCACCTTGCGCACATCGTGGATGAAGCCCATATCCAGCATCCGGTCCGCTTCGTCGAGGACGAAAAATTTGATGTGGTTAAGGTTGACGTGGCCTTGTTGCATCAGGTCCAAAAGACGACCCGGCGTTGCCACTAAAATATCCGTTCTGCGACGCAGTGATTCAATTTGTGGCCGATCGGGAACGCCGCCAAAAATGACTAAGCTGCGCAGGGGCAGGTTGCGTCCGTATGCTTTCAGGCTTTCGTCAATTTGTATGGCTAATTCCCGCGTAGGCGTCAGAATCAGCGCCCGAATCTGGCCAGGTTGCACCTGTTCGTTGCTTTCGTGCAGCAATTGCAGGATGGGCAGCGAAAACGCCGCTGTTTTCCCCGTGCCGGTCTGTGCGCAGGCCAACAGGTCGCGCCCCGACAAAACCATGGGGATGCCTTTCGTCTGAATAGGCGTAGGTGTGGTGTAGCCTTCAGTATGAAGCGCTTTCAGGAGAGGCTCAATGAGCCCTAATGATGTAAATGACATTTGGATGAATAAAGTGAACTAAAAGTACATCGTCGGAGGCTGAGCCAAGGGGCAAATTTGCAAAAGGCAAGAAGCAATTTGGCAAAACCTCTGGAGGCAACGTGACTCAAAAGCCACCTGCCTGCTGTGAATGGAAATTTTTACCGACGCAACTTTGTAAAGGAAGGATGATAAAAACACACATTCTGCCTGTTAAGGCTCTGCAAAGATAATGTTTTTTATTAAAAACCAGATAAATAGTTGATGAGCTACCCAACGAAAAAAGCAGATCAACACTTCATGCAGATCTGCTTTTCTTTCCGTTATGATACAAGCTCTAAGCAGCCTTCAGCCGCTGCGTCATCTTCGACCGCGACAACTTCTCCTCAGCGTATTCTGCCGTAATTTCAAAGGTATCAATATCATTGCGCGACGGAAATTCAAACATTGCATCGGTCATAATGGCTTCGCAAATGGAGCGCAGACCACGGGCGCCGAGTTTGAACTCAAGCGCTTTTTGCGCAATGTAATCAATGGCGTCTTCTGAAAACTTCAGTTGGATGCCTTCCAGTTCAAAAAGTTTTTTGTACTGAAGTGCCAGCGCGTTTTTAGGCTCCGTAAGGATGCGGCGCAGGGTAGGCACATCGAGTGGGTCCAAAAAAGTGAGTACAGGCAGGCGGCCTACCAATTCCGGGATCAGCCCGAAATGACGGACGTCCTGGTGGGTGACGTACTGCAGCAGGTTATCTTTTTCGATGCGCTCGGTTTCGTTGGCGCGGTAGCCGATCACCTGGGTGTTGACCCGCTGCGCGATCAGTTTATCCAACCCGTCGAATGCGCCGCCGCAGATGAAGAGGATGTTTTCGGTATTGACCTTCACCATTTTTTGCTCCGGGTGCTTGCGGCCTCCTTGTGGGGGCACGTTCACATCGGTACCTTCCAGCATTTTCAGCAATGCCTGCTGCACACCCTCGCCCGAAACATCGCGGGTAATGGAAGGATTATCCGTTTTTCGGGCAATTTTGTCAATTTCGTCAATGTAAACAATGCCGCGTTCTGCCGCTGCAATGTCATAATCGCAAACCTGAAGCAGGCGGCTGAGGATACTTTCCACATCTTCGCCAACATAGCCGGCCTCGGTGAATACCGTGGCGTCTACAATGGCAAACGGTACGTTCAGAAAACGGGCAATGGTTTTTGCCAGCAGGGTTTTTCCGGTTCCGGTTTGGCCTACCAGCAGGATATTGGATTTTTCAATCTCTACATCGCCGCTTTTGGGCTGATCCAGCCTTTTGTAATGGTTGTAAACAGCAACGGAGAGGAATTTTTTTGCTTCATTTTGTCCGATCACGTATTCATCTAAATACGCTTTGATTTCACCGGGTTTGATGGAAGCCGGGGCATTGGGTTTTACTTTTTCGGCTTCTCCTGCGGCTTTTTGGATACCATACAGTTCTTGCTGGACAATTTCGCCGGCCTGTTCTACGCAAACTTCGCAGATATGCCCTTCGATACCGGCGATAAGAATCAGGGCTTCCGATTTGTCTTTTCCACAAAAAGAACAATGGTAATTTTGCTTCGTACGACGCATTATAGTTGTTTTATCAATACAAGTTAGTTGGTTTTTTGATACGGGGCAAGTTGGCAAAGCCTGTCCCGTGCATAGCGGGAGGGCAAATTGGCAAAAGGCAAATAGCAATTTGGGTTCAATTTTTCTGAAGTTTTGCTTTTTGCCTCTTGCCTTTTGCCTCTTGACTTACTTCACTTCTTTCTTACGTTCGAGGACTTCGTCCAGCAAACCATACTCTTTTGCTTCCGTAGCCGTCATCCAGTTGTCGCGCTCGCAGTCTTTTTCTACCTTTTCGTAAGGTTGTCCGGAGTGCTTGCTGAGTATTTCGTACAGTTTTTTCTGTTCGTCTTTGATCAGTTTGTAATAGATTTCCATCTCGGTAACCTGGCCCTGCATGCCGCCCAGGGGCTGGTGAATCATCACGCGGCTGTGCGTGAGGCAGGTGCGTTTTCCTGCTGTGCCCGCAGTGAGCAAAACGGCACCCATGGAAGCAGCGAGGCCGGTGCAAATTGTGGCTACGTCGGGCGTGATGTATTGCATCGTGTCATAAATACCTAAACCTGCGATAACGCCGCCGCCGGGGCTGTTGATGAACATTTGCACATCCCGTTTCGGGTCGGTGGATTCGAGGAACAGCAACTGCGCCTGCACCACGTTAGCGACGTAATCGTTGATTGGCACGCCGAGAAAGATGATGCGATCCATCATCAGTCGCGAAAAGACGTCAATGCCAACAATATTCATCGGGCGCTCCTCAATAACATTTGGTGTAAACCCGTGGATGTTTGGTACAGAAACCGCCGTTTTTTCCGCATAATGCTCGAGATGCATGCTGCTCATCCCCAGGTGACGGGTAGCGTATTTCAAAAACTCATCTTTTTGGAACATGGTTTTTTTTCCTTTTTGAATGGATAAACTGTTGTCTTAAACCGCACTCTGATTCAGGGAAAACGAAGCGGGTTTTGTCAAGTTGAATGCCGGCAATACGCAGAACGTCCAGAAAAGAAGTCCCTCACATAACCGGCATGCTGTACTATAACAAATCAAGGGCATGCAGGTTGAATGGAGGGACGTGGTTTATTCTTCTTCGTCAGATTCGTTTACCAACTGGCCTGCGGCAGCCGACTTCAGCGCGGCTACTTTTTCGTTTTCCCGCTCGGTGAAATCAGCCAATGAAACGTTGATTTTGTTGAGATTAAGCGTTGCGCTCAAGGCTGCGGACAGCTTCATACTGAACAATTCCTGGCGCGTTTCGTCCACTTGTTTACGGTCTTCGCTTTCCATCATCCGGTCTGCTAATTTTTCAACCAGATCTTCCGGCAAGCCATATTGCCGGTACATGCGGCTGACGCGCTCGCGAATGGCCATCTTGACTTCGTCTTCTGAAACGGCAACCTGGAGGGTTTGGGCGATTTTATCCCGGATCAATGACCAACGCAGTCCATCCATGAAATTGTCAAACCCTTCTTCCAGGCGTTTGACGCTCATGTTTTCATTGGCAACGCGCAGCCAGCGCTTCAGGAAATTTTCTGGCAGTTCAAACTGGTGCAATTTGGTGAGGCGTTCCTGAACGTCTAACAGCAGCATAAAATTCGAGCGAACGGCATAAGTGGAAGCAAATGAGTTGCGGATGAATTCCCGCGCACCCGCTTCACCTTCCACCACCCCTTCGCCAAACATGGCATCGAAAAGGGCCTGGTCAAGTGCCGCTGGTTCCATGTGCTGGATCTGTTGAATGGTTGCCTGAAAAGCTGTTCCTACTTCGCGATCGTCGTCGGGCTCTAATCCTAAAAGGTATTTACGGGTATTGGCTTCAGACGTTTCTTTTTCTAATTCAAAAGGATTCAGCACCAATACGTCGCCCGTTTTTTTATCTTTCAGCTCGGCCATCGCACTTTCTGTGAGCGCACCGGTGAAGACTTTGGCTTCATGGCTTATGCCTTCGGGCTTAAGTGCGCCGGCTTCCATTTCTTCCAGCAGCAGGGTGATGGTGTGGTCTTCTCCAACCGTATCGGTATCTTTCAACTCGCCTTTCTGACGGGCCGCGTAGTTCAGGTCTTCGTCAATCAGGTTTTCCTCCACCTCAATGACGTAGTAATCATAGGTATCTGTGCCGCTAATGCCCTGCAATTCAAATTGCGGAACCAGCCCAATGTCAAACTTAAAATTAAAGACGCCTAAGTTGGCCGGATCGAAAGCGATGTCTTCGTGGTCTTCTACCGATAACGGCTGACCGAGGAAATCTATATTTTGCTCTTCTAGGTATCCGAAGAGCGCTTTTTCCAATTCAGTGTTCACAATATTGGCCAAAAGACCTTTGCCATACATTTTGCGAATGACCGAATCGGGGGTTTTGCCTTTTCTGAAACCTTTGAGTTGTGCCTGTTTTTTGTAGGTCGCCAGTTCTGTATTGAATTTGTCTGCGTAATCAGACTTTTCCAACGTGACCGTAAGGAGCGCGTGAATGGCGTCAACATCCTCTCTTAAAAATTTTGGCATGTTCTTTTTGTTTTTATGATTGCAGGATCATTGCCCACCTCGAAATTGTAGCTTGTAATGTATTTCCGCGCTATGTGATGCAATGACGGTACGATTTTCCAAAAAAGTGGTAAGGTTAAGTGTGCGGGTGGAGGGACTCGAACCCCCATGCCTCACGGCGCCAGATCCTAAGTCTGGTACGTCTACCAATTTCGCCACACCCGCATATACCGCTGAACGCTCATTCAGCGCCATGATTATCAAAACAATCAGGCTCATTAAACCACACAAGCTTCCATGAGGTTCAAAAAGCGCTGCGAAAGTACAAACTTTTTATGCAAACCAATGAATGCCGGTTGTTTTTAATTAATGAGAGACGGTAGATGGTGGACGGTGGACGGTGGACGGGCCCGTCTACCGTCTACCTTCCACCGTCTACCGCCAATTATAAAAAAAGGCCGCCTTCCGGGGGACGGAAGGCAGCCTTTTAAAAAAAACTTTTGCCGAAAATCAGAGTTTTAACACCTTGATTACCTTAACATCCGCTTTTCCATAGCGCATGCGCAGGAAGTAGGCGCCGGCGGGGTAATCGGCAAAGTTGATAACAACTCGATTGTCCTGTGGTCCGGCACTTGTGTTATGAAGCACCACTCCGTTGGACGAAATAACTTCGATTTGAACAGGTTCGTTAAAGGTCTCAAATAATTCCACCGTCAGTTCGGTACTCACCGGGTTCGGGTAGAGGTAAACCAGCTTGGAATCAACGATGATCACAGCTTCTGCAACCTGTGAGTAGCGGGTATTGCCAGCCTGATCGGTAATAAACAACCGGTACCAGTTGAGGCCGTTTTTGGGCTCGTGGTGCATGAATTCATAGAACGCCATGCCTGAAGTTATCCGGGCTACCTGGTTCACCTGACCAATGCTGCGGAAGGTTTCCCCGTCGCCGGAGTGCTCCACGACAAAGTTAAGCCCTTGTGCCACTGCTTCTTCTATCGCCCATTCCAGCCCGACTAAAGCCTGTCCGCCAACATCCATTACTTTAGCCTCCAACGCCAGACCGTTACCGCAAATAGTGGGTAAATTCGTAACCGTCACGTTTTTCGTGGTCGTGGAAGTGCAGCCGTTCTCCGTAACGGTCAGGGTAACCTGGAAATTTCCAAAAGAAACCCAGTGTACCTGAACAGACGGGCCGGTAGCAGACTGAATAGAGGCGCCGGGGCCAAAAGTCCAGCTGACAACGGCAGTCGGACCAGATTCTGTAGACGTAAAGGTAGCCACCTGGTTAACGCATACGAGTTGTGGGCCTCCAATGGCCGCCACGGCAACATCGTCAACCGTAATGGTGACAATATTTGTCTCCAGATACGTGGTGCAGCACTCGCGGCGCGTACAGCGGATAAAATACGTGGTTTGCTGAAGTGGTCCCGGATCGTAAGAAGCTCCGGTTGCTCCCGGAATCGGTTGCCAAAGCTGGTCATTGAATGGCCCGCCAATTGTGCTGGTCATCCATAAGTATTCTAATGCGCCCATGCCACCTGATGGCGGAATGACCGGTACAATTGGCGCCGGATCTCCGCCCGGGCCGCAAAGGTACTGATCCGCTGCAATGGTGCCTGCATTGGTAATATTCTGACATTTGGGGAAAAAGCCTGCGTCGAGCGTGAGGTCTTCATCGCCGTAAGTCACAAATACAAATTGCGTCATAAACGTCACCGGATCGGCATCGCTGTCCAATGCGTCATTGCTGCCCTGGTTTTGCGGCGAAAGCATTAACGTGGTGCCTGCCGGTGGGATAAACGTTACTTTGTAGGTACCCGGAGGCGGTACATTGAACAGGTAAATCCCGTTGGCATTGGTAAAAGTCGTATCTGCATAAGGATCATTGGTGTTCCCTGAAAGGATCACCATCACGTTTGGAATACCGATTTCACCCGGATCCTGGATGCCATCGCGGTCAATATCCAGCCAGACAAAGTCGCCAATGCGTGCAGGGCCTTTCAACATGACCGAACAGGTGGTCGTACAACCATTGGCATCGGTAACCGTCACGGTATGCGTTCCAATTCCAAAGTTCGTCACGGTTGCCGTGGTGGCGCCGTTGCTCCAGAGGAAGGTAAAAGGCCCGGTACCACCCGAAACTAAGCAGCGCAATTGGCCGTCGTTGAGGGCTGGATCGGTAACTTCCTGAAGGATTTCAATCGAACAAACCGGTCTGTTGAACGAGGTAATGTTCACCGTGGAAGTGGCAGTGCATCCGTTGGCGTCTGTCGCCGTCACCGTATAAGATCCTCCTGCGAGGTTGCTGAGGTTAGTACCGGAAGCGCCGTTGCTCCAGGCATACGTGTATGGCGCTGTGCCACCGCTTGCCGAAGCAGAAGCCGAACCGGTTGTGCTGCCTTCGCAGGTCCCCGTGACTTGCACCGTCGAAACCTGAACGGCAGTCGGTTGGGCCACCGTAACGTTGGCCGTAGCCGTACAACCATTGTCATCGGTTGCCGTGACCGTATAGCTGCCTGCCGGAAGTCCGGAAACAGAAGCTCCGGAATCGCCGCTGCTCCATGCGTAAGTATAAGGTGCAGTGCCGCCGCTGGCAGATGCCGTAGCCGCGCCGCTTTCCTCACCGAAACAATCGGCAGGGGTGGCGGTGGTTTGAACGGTTAAAGCAGGCGGTTGCGTGATGGTTGCGCTGGCCGTGCCGGTGCAACCGCTTCCGCTGGTTACGGTCACCGAATAGGTTCCAGGCGCCAGATTGGTTCGGTTTTGCGTCGTTGCGCCATCACTCCACAGATAAG
>JALHRK010000028.1 GCA_022841505.1 Saprospiraceae bacterium
AATGGCATTTACCTCATTCGCGCGCAATCGGAAGGATTGCCCGATGCGACGAAGCGGGTTGTTGTGCATGGCGGGAATAGATAATTTTTTTCATAAGTAATAAGCATAAGCCATCCCTGAAAATTCAGGGATGGCTTATTTTTTTGGAGCAATTCAATTTCAGGAAACCTGCGTCTCGTAGTAATGCTCTGCGAGGCCAAATTTACGCTCGGGAGCACGGCTTTCTAGTTGATGAAAGACGGTTGGTCGTACGCCGGTAAATTCTTTGTAATCCCGTACAAGGTGCTGGTAGTCATAATAATTACAATCAAAGGCGATAGACTGCCAGTCGCGATGGGGGTTCAGGTTTTTTTCCCGAAAAGCTTTGTCGAACCGAACAAGTCGGGCAAATAACTTAGGGTTTATCCCGGTGCGTTCCTCAAATTTTCGCTCAAATTGTTTGGCGCTTAAGAATGATTTTTCGGCAAGATGGTCAAGAGAAGCAATAGGGCTAGTCAACATCAACTGGCAGATTTCATCAATCGGGTGGGGCGCTTTTGTCTTTTTTTTCACTAAATTTTCGACAAAGGCATTCGCGATTTGTACTATTTCAGGATAACTCCGGGCATGAAAAAAAGCTTCATTGATAAAATGAACCTCTTTTGAAAAAACAAAATCCGCTTCGATATAGGCATTGTTGATTTCATGACCGGGCATACCGGTCAACCGGAACAAACCGCCAGGTTGAAACAGGATTTGTACGACCATAAAATGACCGTGAATATACCGGTTGGTTACCGACAACGCCTGGCCGATCAATGCCACTGGAACGTTGGCAACGCTTTTTTGATCCGTCGTAAAATCTACCCTTTCCCGATCGTGCGGATAAAATGCCAGACAGTGTTCGGGACGAGGAGTGTAAGGCTTGAACGGCGGCTGTTCATGACTGTCGAATCGCAGGTGTACTATGCGGTAGCATCGTACAAAAGGCCGAAGCGCCAGATTCGGTAAAAAGTCTTTTAACAGCATTGCAAGAACTCAATTTAATCCATATTTTTTCATAATAGTCTGTCGCTCTTCAAAAGCCGTTGACGCATAAACAAGGCCAAATTCCTCATTTAATCTGTCGCGCTCTTTTTGGAATTGTTCAGACCCTCGTGGATATCCATTCTCTGGGGTTAATTCATGAAAAAGCCGTTCCAAAAACTCCTCGAACGGTTGATTGAAATACATATCCACGAATCTAAGTGGTTTTTCGGAACCATTCCAAAAAGTATGCTTTAAATTTCGCGGGCGAAAATGCCAGCCACCTGCGGGGATTTCGACGACTTCATTTTCGACGAGAACACTTGCGGTACCTTCCAAAACATACATCAACTCATCCAATGCTTTGTGGAGATGAGGCGGTGGCCCCATAATCTTAGGCGCAACAGCACATTCTACACATGAATATACGCCACCCGTTGTTTTCGAGCGCACCCAAACACGAATGTCCATACCGCCATTGTGGGCCAGGGGCGCCATCGGCGGCAGAAAAAATGGTTGTAAAGGATCAGAAGGGGCGTTGCCTGTCGAATCATTTGAATGGGCAAGCAAACCCGAGTTGGGCAAAGCTCCAAGCGCCGCAATCAGGCCAGCGGCTTGCAGAAAATCTCTTCTTTCCATGTGACTAAGTTTTAGAGAATTTGTAGTCACAAACTTAGGCGAGCGAAAGGTCGTTATAGTGGTAAAAAATGGACATTCTGACTACAGAATATGGCTCATTTTTAAACTTTTATTTACAATTATACTCGATTTCCTTCAATAAAAACTTCCCATAAATAAATTCACCTTCCGGATAATGCCAAACGCCATCTCCTCTTTTAATAAGATTCATTCCTTCGATGCTTTGATATTCATAAACCGGGGTTGAAAAAGGAAATTCCTGCATTTGTGAAACTGAGGTTCGGTCGTTGGAGATGAAATTGGTCAGTTGCCCCTGATCGTTGAAATACAGGATTGCAGAAATGGCAATGCCCTTGTTGGTAAAAGTTGCTTCCACGGACGCAGTGTCTATGGTTTTCCAGGTAATCCGGGGGTCAATCAACGTAGCCGGAGCCATCAGGCACATGTCGTTGAACAGCGTGACGGTTTCCGTTTTGTTCATGACCGCACCGGCCTGCTTTACGATCGGGAACAACCCAAACAAGCGGATGTCCATTGTGGCCGTTGCCTCAACATACCGGTGATAGCCGGGCACTACCAGGCCAAACATCTTCCCTTTCATAAAAAAGAGGCGGGTGGGTTCGTCAAAAAAATCGAATTGTTCCGACCGGAACGGGAACCAGTCTTTGCCTTTGTCCCGCATTTCGCCTTCAAAAACCACCCGCATATTGTATACTTTGGGCTTGTTGAGCACGCCGGAATAGCGCAGGTAGTTTTGCACCAAAGTTGGCAAACCCTGAATATCCGTTTCGGTGAGCAGGGTAGGAGCAAGGGTTTGGGTTCTTTCCAAATTTGAAGCGACGTCCTTTTTATAACTGCGCTCAAACAGGACATTCGTCATACTCAACAGCGAAACGACGAAGACGAGTACATTGGCTATGGTTCCAAATTTCGCGTCTTGCCAGGCCGAAAAAATCAGGATCTGCGACACCACTGCAGCTGCGATGCCCAATACCCACCAATTTTCCGCTTTGAACAGCAATAAGGCAACGACCGCAACAAATAACCACGCCGCAAGCATCCAGAATAGCCCCGCCGGTTTGGAAATTTCTTTGGTGAGCTGGGTGATGTTTCCGTAGCCAAACGCTTTGGCAAAGCCCATAAAATGGATCAACCCGTGAATCAGGGCAATGGCGAGGAAGATGAATTTTAGCATGGTGTTTCCTATTATAACAATCTCAACCCAATGTTGGAGATTGTAAAGGTCAGGGGCGCATGGAAAGTAAGCAACGACTAGCGTCAATGATTAGCATGATTTAGGGCTAATGGGTGTCTGTCTTTATAGTCCGATGACTTCGACTCCGCTCAGCCACCTCGGCTGCGTTATGCAAAGGCCCAAAATTGGTCATCCCGTCCGACGGGCGGGACTCCCGTTTTTGGGGCCTTCGCGTGCCTTGCTCTCGAACTCTAAAGAACAGACACAGGACTAAATGGACGGACACTAACTGGGCGCTGCTATGATTTTTTTTTCAATTGCTCTGCCAACCATTCCCGCTCCGTTAGGATTTCTGTCCCGTTGATTTCTGCATTCAAAGCTTTCCTTGCCGGGAGGTTACCTGGAGGCAGCGAAGTCAGTTTTTTGGCTAAGGTAATGATGTTGGTATAATTGGTGCGGTGGTAGTCGCTCACATCTCTGCGCCGGACAAAGCTGCGGAAGTTATCCAAATGGGATTCCAGCAGGTCGAATTCACCCAGTTCGAAATAGATTTTCAGCAACAGGGTTTTGGCGATCAGGCTGTTGACAAGATCTTTAAAGTCAGCGGTTTGAAGCAACCGAAGCGCAGCGGAGAAATTGCGGCGGGTGTATTCGAGCCGGGCAAGGTTTAAAGGCACAAAGCCCTCCCGTTGAGCTGGTTCGAGGTGCTCCGAATATTTGTTGATAAACGCCTCCACTTCCTGAAAAGCATGAAGTTTAATGCCAAAAGCAACCACATTATTGAAAGCAAAGCCCGATAGCCGGCCATGCTCCAGCAGGAAGCCCCGTTCAAGGCCGTCCTGGTAAAGTTCCCATCCTTCCCGGATGAATGGTTCGTTGCCCTCGTTGAGTTTCCGGATGCAAAAATTGATCGCTAAGAGGTACAGATTTTTCAACTCGCTATCGGGAAACAGTTGCCCGTTTTGCTGTAATTCTGCCCTGAATTTTTGAAAAAAGTCGAGACTGTACTGCTCCGTCAGGAAGCGATAGCAATAATAATACAGCGCAATAGAAGGCACTGAAAGGAAGGCGCCCCGATCCACTTCGGCCAGGATATTGGGCAGCAGCCCAAAGTCGTATTTGGTTTTGAACACAGCCTGATGCGAAAGTTGGGTGCAGGCATGGCGCAGTTTTTGGGCGAGGTAGAGCGTGTCGAGCGTGTTGGAAATGTCTTGCAAGGGCAATTCTCCTGCGCGGACGGTCCGGATTTGGAATTGAGCTTTTTCTAATTGAAAATCAAGCACCTGAGCCAGGTGGTCCGCATTTGCCATGGCTTCATTTTCTAAACGGACCTCTACTCTTTTCATGGTTTGCAAGAAAAATTTGCTCAAATTCCGATCCCGGTATTCGGAAGCCAGAGCCAATTTGGAACGGACTTCATCGCCGCGCAATTTTTGCCAGATCAGAAATTCTTCCATTAATTCCCGAAGGTCACTCATCGTAGCACGGAGCAGCAAATCATCGTAATCCTGCCCGGGAAAGGCTTTTTTGAACAACTGTTCTTTGCCCGGCAAGGGCTTGTTTTTGTAGCGGCAGGCGGCTAAGCAGGCGAACATCCGTTCCATTTCCGAGCGGTGGGTGAAGAACGGCGAGCGCACAAATTTCCCGAAGCGCCGCAATTCAGGCGCATCAAGGGTCAGCAGCACGTCATATAGCAATAGATTGGCCATGGGTTTGAATAATTATTTCCACAAATTTACGATCAAAAAAATTCTTAAAATCAGCTTAAATCAAAGAATTTAGAGCATGAAACTGATTTTTATTTCCACAATTACACTTTTTTTCATTTGAATTCGGGCAAGGGATACCGGACTTTTGCTGAACCGGAAAACACATCCCCTGCAATGTTTTTATTTTCAATCTTAAATCCTGTACCCATGAAAATGGAAAAAAGAAACCTTCGAACGATATTGACTTTCCTGATCTTGCTCACAGGCATTCTACTATCAGAGCTACAGGCGCAAGGCTGGCGGCGTTTGTATCTCTTCGGCACCATAGGTCCTTACGCTCAAGAGGGAAATAGGGTTATTGGGATGCATACTTTGCAAGACGGAAGAACGATCTCTATAACTACCTATCCATGGACTTCTTTGGGATACAGCCTTGCTTCCACGACTCCAAATAGTGATTATTCTGCGTATCAAATCGGAAACGGGGAGGAAGATTTCGATTTATTCTGCCGGGACGTAGTTGCTTCAACAAGAGATTCTGTATTCGTGTTGGAAGAAGCGCTCCCAATTGGCGGCGGACAACGAAATGTACAGCTATGCAGACTGAATTACGAACCCTCACCACCAAACTCTACCAACTTCAGATATACTATAGCCTGGAAAAAGCCTTTGCTGGTGGGCAATGGCGTCAACTCTTTTGCACATGCAATTATTGAAGTGAGTGATGGTTACGCAGTCCTGTTAAGCCAGGAACAAGCCCAGAATCCGACCCTTCGGGATTTGGTTTTGCAAAAAATTGACCATAATGGCGAAGTGTTGTGGAGCAAAATTTTTGAAACGGACGGTGACGAATATGGCAAAGAACTCGTTCAAGCCGCCGACGGTGGGTTTTTTGTTTTGAAAGCAGCGATACTGGCTTCAAATCCAGCAACCTTTGAGACGGTTTTGATGAAAACCGACGCGCTTGGCAACCTTGAATGGGAGTCGAATTTGACGGCCAGCGACTCTGACGAGCCATTCGACATGACAGCCACTTCCGATGGCAATTTGGTTATCTGTGGCATCAACCACAGCGTCGGGCATTATGTGTTTTTAGTAAAAGCAAGCCCCACAGGCGAAGCCATCTGGCGAAAGGATTTGGTGATGCCTGACCGGGAATTCGCGAAGCCTTCTATCGTTGCAGACGCGAATGGCGACATCGTTACCGCCGTTTCCTTTACGAGTACCACGGTTCAAAACAGCAATATTTTGCTCATCAAAACTGCTCCAAATGGCGACCCGATTTGGGAAAGAAATACTGGGAAGCCGGACAAAAGTGAGACCGTAAATGACCTTAACATCAGTGATGGAGGTTACATCATGGGAGGCTACCGGATCGTCAACAACTTAGCGCATGCCTTGCTCCTCAAAACGGACGTAAACGGCATTGTAAAACCCGGACTCATTTATGGCAATGTGTTCAACGACCTTGACTTTGACTGCGCGCCTGATTCTGGTGAAATTCCGCTTCAGAACTGGATCGTACAGGCGGTCAATCTCAACAACAGCGAGATCGTTTTTTACGCCGATACAGATGTACAGGGCAACTACCAAATCGAATGTGATACCGGCGCATATTCCATTACAGCATTTTCGGTTTCGCCGTATTGGCAATTTTGTACCAATGATGTCTTTGAGGTCATTGAATACATAGACACGGTGCACCTGGATTTTCCAGTACAAATGGCCATTGAATGCCCTTTCATGACCGTGGATCACTCGATTTCACAATTGCGCCCCTGCGATACGACTACTTTTTATGTCCACTATTGCAACCAGGGCACCATTGTCGGGGAAGCCGCGTCTGTTGAAATGACCCTGGATCCGTTTTATACATTCCTCGATTCGGATATTCCGGCAACGGTCAATGGCGAGGTCGTCAGTTTTGCTTTGGGCGATGTTGGCGCAGGCGCCTGCAACGATTTTTCCTTCCGGGCGCTGTTGAGTTGTGATGCACCCGAATTCTCCGTTGTCTGTTCGGAAGCGCATATTTACCCGGATTCCATCTGCCTCCCGCCGCCAGCTGATTGGATGGGCGCCATTATTGTGGCCAGCAGCGTTTGTGATGGCGACACGGTGCGGTTTACCCTGGAAAATATCGGAGATCAACCGACGTCGGAGCCTTTGCAATACATTGTCATTGAGGATGCCGTGTTGCTCATGCAGGAAACCTATGAGTTGGATAACGCGCAGAGCCTGGAAATCCCGGTGTTGGCGACTGGCGCAACCTATCGCCTCATGGCCCAACAAGAACCGGGCGCCCCGGGCTATAGCCTGCCAATTGCTGCGGTAGAAGGCTGCACGGGCAGCAGCGGCAATCCACCGTCTTATGGTTTTTTCAACCAGTTTCCGAACGATGATCCGAACCTGTTCACCTCCCATTTGTGCTGGGTGGCACTCACCTCTTTCGACCCCAACGACAAGCAGGCCCTGCCTACCGGATTTGGCGAAGCACACAATATTTTTGAAAATACAGACCTCGAATACCGCATCCGGTTCCAGAATACCGGCAGCGACACCGCTTTCCGGGTGGTCCTCCTAGACACGCTCTCTCGTTTTTTAAACCCCGCAACGGTTCGCCCCGGTGCTTCGAGCCACCCTTACGAATTCGAAATGGAAGACAATGGCGTGTTGCGTTTCACCTTCTCCAACATTGACTTGCCACACAGGGCTGTCAATGAAGACGGGTCGCAGGGTTTTGTCACCTTCCGGGTTTCACAAAAACGCGACAACCCAACCGGCACAGTCATTGAAAACTCGGCAGCGATTTATTTCGATTTCAACCTGCCGGTGATCACCAACACCACCTGGCATACCATTCATGAACCCTGGATTAATATCGTGACTGGTTCTGTGGAAACCTTTGTCGAAAAACTGTCGGTTAAGGTTTCTCCAAATCCAATGGCCGATGGGGCTTTGTTTGAACTGAACAATACGCCTCAGGGCATAAACACGCTGGTGCTCACCGACCAGATGGGCCGCGAAGTTTTGCGCCAACATTTTGAGGGAGATAAAATATACCTGCAACGGAGCGGGCTGGCGCCAGGGATGTATTTCTTTAAAGTGGGAAATCACCATGGGAAGCTGGCCACAGGAAAAATTATTGTGCAGTGATTTATTGATTCGTATGAAAACTTAGACGCTCTTTGAAACGCCCGGTGTGGAAAACATGCCGGGCTTTTGTTTTTTTAAAGCTTATTTTGCCCCTTATTTAATCATCAATCCTGCGTTCGATGCAACGAAATTTCCTTTTTCTCCTCGGCAGTGGCCGCCGCGACGGCAATTCGGAACAACTCGCCCGCAAGGCTGCCCAATACCTCCCTGCAGAAGTGCCCCAACAATGGCTGCACCTGCTCGACCTGCCCCTGCCACCCTTTGAGGATCTTCGCCATACCGTTGGCGTTTACCCGCAACCTGTTGGAAATGAAAAAACGCTGTTTGATGCCACGCTTGCTGCTACCGATGTCGTATTCGTTTCCCCGCTCTATTGGTACAGCGTTTCTGCTTCTATGAAACTATACCTCGACTACTGGTCAGCCTGGTTCCGGGTGCCCGGCGCCGATTTTCGGAAACGCATGGCCGGCAAAACCGCCTGGGCTGTCACTTCGTACAGCGATGAAGGCGATGATCAGCTTATCGTGCCGTTAGTGAGCATGTTGCGCATGTCGGCAGACTACATGGAGATGCACTGGGGCGGGACATTGGCGGGTTATGGCAACCGTCCCGGAGATGTGCTTGCAGATGCAGCGGGAATGGACCAGGCAAAGGGGTTTTTCGGCATGTAGTTGAGGATTTGAGGATTTGAGGATTCGAAACTTCCCGACAATTATTTCATTCCCTCGAATCATCAGCTCCTCAAATACTCGAATACTCAATTCCTCGAATTTTCAAATTTTCAAATCACCGAATTTTCAAATTTCCTAAACTCCCCCGGCGTACACCCTTTCTTCCGCAGCCACAACCTCGAAAATTGCCGGGCATTGGCAAAACCACAGGCCACGGCAATTTCTTTCACCGAGCGCTCCGTGTGCAGGAGCAATTGTTCGCCGTGTTCCAAACGCAGGTTGTCGCGATAGGTTTGTACGGTGTGGCCGGTGTGGCGCCTGAACAAGCGCGATAAATGGCGGTTGCTCATATTCAATTGGCGGGCCAGGTCTTCGATGGTGAACCCCGCGTCGAGCCGGTTGGCCAATATTTCCTGGGCTTTGTACACTTCAGGGTTGAAGTGGTTTTTAAAATCAAGGAAAATATTTTGTTGTGATTTGGTTTCTGCCCTTCGCACATTGATGACCATTTCCTGCGCGACTTTTGCGGCAAGCAGCGGATTCCGCCAGCGCTCTACCAGCGCCAAAGCCATATCAATGCCGGAAGTCATGCCGGCGCTGGTAAAAATACCTTTGTCGAAAACGTAGAGCCGGGTATCCAAAACGCGGGCTTTCGGAAAGCGCTCTTTCATGTAAGCTAAGCATTTCCAATGGCATGTACACGACACCCGGTCGAGCAACCCCATTTGCCCCAAAATCAACGCGCCTGTGCAAATCGAAGCGATGTAGATGCCCTTTTTTTGTTGTTCCAGCATCCATTCCCTGGTCTCTTCGATCGCTGCGTCTATTTTGCCTTCCAGAAAACTTTTGAAATCAACGCCGGGTACACAAACCATATCCCCTTTTCGCAACGAAAGATCCCGTAAAATGGCCTGCGGCGCCAAAGCAAGGCCCTGCGAACTGGCAACCATGCCTCCTGTTGAGGCAAACAGCGTTTTGAAATTTCCGTTGCCCAGGTTGGACGCTTCATAAAACACTTGCGCAGGCCCGGCAAGGTCTTCAAGGTGGACGTGGGGGAAAAGCACAAAAGCAATGGTTGTCGGCGCCATTCAAGGTACAGTTTGCGGGTGAGGAGACCAATCCGGACATTCCAGCGCCAAAAAGAGACTTTTTGCAAAGGCCGGTTCTGTCAGGACTAACTTTGAGAAAAAACGAATTTATCATGAAAAAATTTCCAGAAATCACCCTACTGTTCTTACTCACTATGAATGCGTTCTCCGGTCAGGCCCAATCGGCGGAAAAACCTCTCTCGGTGGGCATCTTTATTTATGAAGGCGTTGAAATCTTAGACTTTAGCGGACCAGCCGAAGTCTTTGCCGCCACTAATGGCTTCAAACCTTTTCTCGTTGCGATGACCAAAGCGCCGCTCACCAGCCAGGGCTTCATTCAAGTAACGCCACAGTATTCGATTGAGGATTGCCCGCCTACCGACATCCTGGTATTCCCCGGGGGGGCAACCAACCGCCTGCTCGGTGAGCAAAATCTGATCAACTGGATTGCGGAACGCGCGAAAACCAACCAGTTCATGGTGTCTGTTTGCACCGGGGCGGCGCTGCTTTCCAAAGCCGGATTGCTCGATGGCAAAGAAGCAACTACCTTTCATGGGTTTATTTCCCAATTACAGGAAATGACACCCAACGCCAAAATCCATAGCCAAACCCGCTTTGTAGACAACGGCCAGGTTGTGACTACAGCGGGCGTGTCGGCGGGTATTGACGGCGCCCTGCACGTTGTATCCAGAATCAAGGGCGAAGCGGTTGCAAAAGCTACGGCAAAGTACATGGAATACGACAAATGGCAACCCCTGGAAGGCAAGGTGATTGAATCGGCTTTCCTTGGAGATGTCCGGCAACTCGGCCTGAAACCTGCCCTGAAAAAACACAAGGGGAATCCGCTAAGCGTCCAGCCGCTCTACTATCCCGGCGAAATGGTCAACCTTGCAAATACCTTACTCGACACCAAGCCAGAGGAAAGCGAGGCTATTTTCCGGATGCTGGTCAAGACTTCGCAGCCGACCACCACGATGTACGACGGCATTGGCATGGCCTGGAAAAAAATGGGCAAAGCGGCGCCGCCTGACAGTCGTACTTTCCTGGAAAAATTAGCAACCGGGGAAACGGCCTGGGCCAAACAAACGCACCGGGAGGTGATGAAATCAAATCCAGACTGGCTGCTTTTCAGCGAAAATGACCTCAACTCAGCATGCTATAAAATGCACACCACTGGTAAAACCAAAGCAGCTATCGAAGGATTCAAATGGATCACCGAATTGTATCCGGCCTCTCCGAATGCCTGGGACAGCCTGTCGGAAGCCTACGAAATCGCCGGCGAACCTGCTTTGTCCATTTCGGCCAGCGAACAGTGTTTAGCGAAATTGCCAGGTTCCGGTTATGGAGAAGGCCAAAAGAACAACCTGGAAAAAATATCGAAGGAGCGGATTGGGCGACTGAAGGATAAGCGGTAAAAGGCACAATATTCCTTCATTTAGAGCATGTTCAAATTTTGAACTTGCTCTAAATATCTCCAATTTTCAAATTAGCATATTTTCAAATCTTAGTTTACCTTTATCAAACAGATTTACCAACAAACAAGTCCGTTTATGTTCAAGCACTACAAATTCTGGTTCAAAGCAGGTTCCTGGACACTCATCCTGACCGCCTTGCTGCACAGCCTTAGTCTGCTTCAAAAACCCGTTGGAGAAAATGAAACTGAACGGCAGCTATTCGAACTTATGATGACGTACAGCCTCAGCGGCGTCAATCGGACGATGTACGATCTGTTTTTCTTTTTTTCCTTGAGCATGACGATGTTTACGTTGTTCGTCGCTGCACTCAATTTGATGTTTGCAAAATATTACATGCCATCTGAACATGCCCGGAAGTTTATCGGAGC
Organism: Saprospiraceae bacterium; assembly: GCA_022841505.1. Taxonomy (GTDB): domain Bacteria; phylum Bacteroidota; class Bacteroidia; order Chitinophagales; family Saprospiraceae; genus JABWAJ01. Next base: position 11,304 of record JALHRK010000028.1, read on the forward strand.
AAACGTGGTTTTTCTGACCCTTTTCCTCATTCCGCTTTTGTTGTTCACGTTCATCGCGCCAATTGCCTGCTATGCGCTTTGCTGGTTGTTTTTTGTTATTGCTTTGGTGTTGTCTAAAAAATGAATTTTCGACCATCAGTTGGCTGTCGCAATACTTGGTTTTAAATATCGGTAAATCGATAACCACGAAGTGGTTGAAGGTGAATAGCCCCCGATGCAATCGGGGGTCGGTCGCATCAACGAAATGTAACGCGCAACCCCGAATGGGGTTGAATGTTAATCGCCACATACTCAAGATTCAACCCCATTCGGGGTTGGTTCTATCTCACCACTTCCATTTTTCCCTCGATTGCATCTGGGGCTATTCACATTTGACCCTTACAGAGTCCTTTACCTCGATAAGTTGACGACATTAATTCTAAATAGTGGTGATTATATGTTTCAACACAAATTATTGTTTTTTCATTTTTTTAAACATAAATTTTACATATATTTGCATTGCATCAACCTCCTGCCAGTTTCACAAACAAGATAAATAATTGATTATGAGCTTATCTTTGAATAAAAAATCTGACTTCATTCTCCCGGGAAGCGATTCCATAGACATCAGTTTCCTGGTCAGCCTCCTCACCTATTCCAACAAGGAAATCTTCAACGCCAAAAAAGATGAATTGATCGCTCAGGGAGTGATCGAAGAGTCATTTTTAGATTTTTACCATAACCAGGTTGATGTAGATAATACAGAAGAATCTACTTTTATTGATTTTACCCCCGACCAGGTACACCAATCTTTTAAGGATATTTCGACGGTTTTGAATAGTGATGAAGGATTGTATTGTTATACGGTAATCAACGAAAAATCAGGACTCCCTGTAAGTGAGGAAATTCTGGAAGCTGAAAAATCGGGAAAAATTCAAAGCTTTTTCCATAACAAACAAAGAATAGGGCTTAATCAAACCGTGAATGAATTCAGATCATTTATTCCCTACACTATTAGAAATACTGGGGATTATTTAATTGAAAAATTTACCTTTAATGACCATAAGACAAAATCAGAGGTGAACGATAGCTACGAAAAAGCGGTAGAACATTGTTCTTCCGTGGAATCAATTCCTATCAAAACTACTTGTCGTAAATGGGATTTAGATAAATTATTCGGAACGGTTTATGAATTTTGCCTGGAAGCAAAGCAGGAGAATTGTACGTTATTTGTATTTGGAGGTTGGTGACTTTCATCATATTTTTGATTGATTTCCATCCATAACCGGTCTCCGTGGCTTCACTTATCTTTGCCGGTGGAAATCAAAACATAACCTATGTACCTCAATCGCTTCGCTGCACCATTTATCCTGCTCGGATTGCTGTTTACCTGCACCCGCTGTAGCACACAACCGGCCATATCAGGCACTATCGTCTTGAAAGAAGGGTGGAAACCGGTTGTTTATTTAATTGCTCCCCGTGGGTTTTCTGAGATTGCTTCCAGTTTCAGCGGTATGGTGCTCGACTCTGCCCAAATCGGCGAGGATGGACAATTTGCCTTTCGGAAGCTCCCGGTTAATGATGAAAAATTTCCCCTTTTGTATCAATTGGCCATGCAACCCGAAGGCAGCCTTTACGCCAACCAGTTTTTGGACGACAATCCCCTGTTGGCCAATTACATGCCTTTTGTGCTCAAAACCAATAAGTTCCTGCGGTTCACTGCCGAGGCCGACCGCTTTCAGGCAAGTTTCCGGATTGAATCGCCGCTTGAAGCTTCTCCGGATGAGCCGGATCCGGGATTTGACCCTAATACGGCTAATGCCGCGTTGCTCAAGCTGCGCGACATCCGCCATGCTTCTTATCTCCGGTGGCAAACTCAGCTTGAAGCCGCTAAAACCCCTGATGAAAATACCCTGCTTGAACAGGAAGAGGCCGTCGGGCAATTTCGCCTTCCACTCATGCAGTTTGCCGATACGACAAGTGCTGTTTGGGCCGCATTAGTCGCGACGCGTTGGGTCAGCCCACAACAGGATTATGAGCGCGTGCCCGAATTTCTGCACGGCCAATGCCAGCGCTGGACAAACGACAGAGCCGCTGCTCATCATGTATTCGTTCTTTGTGAAAAAGCAAATAAGCTGCCCGTTCTGATAGGCCAGGTCATTCCGGATTTTCCTTTCCCCATGAGTAGCGGGGATACGGTCTCCTTAAAATCCCTGTTGGGTAAAAAACTCACCATTTTAGACATTTGGGCGTCCTGGTGCGTGCCCTGCCGACGGGAAAACCAGCAAGTGCTGGCTCCGCTCTGGACTGCCTACCGGGAAAAAGGCCTCCAGATCATTGGCTATTCCATTGACAGCAGCGAAGGCGCGTGGCGCAACGCCATCACGAAAGACGGCGCCGTGTGGCCCCACGCGTCGCATCTGACCGGCGACGAAACGCCGTTTATGGATGCCTTGCGTATTGCTACAATTCCTGCTAATTTTATTTTAGATGGAAATGGGAAGGTAGTGGCTAAGAATTTACACGGTGCTGAATTGAAGGCGTTTGTGGAGGAGTTTTTGAAAAAATAGGCGGGTTGGTAAGGGGCAAGTCGTTAAATTATCAAAACAAAATTCCGCTTGCCCCTTGCCAATTTGCCTACTTCTTGCCTTTCGCGGGCATCATCAGCACACCCGACGCCATGAACTTTACTTCTTCCAGCGGTTCGGTAATGGCTTCGATTTCTGCTTTGCTTTTACCGGCGTCTTCCGCAAAATGGCGCAGTTCATCCACCGTCGTGACCGACTTATAGGCAGTGCCCTGAATGATCACTTTTTGGCCTTCGCAGTCTAAAGGCATAAAAAAGCCATAATCTTTGAACTGCACAAAAAGCGGCTCTGTTTTTTTAGATCCGGGCGCCGCAACGTTCATCCAGCAACCTTTCTTTTTGCAAACGGACTCCACTGTTCCGACCAATTTGACTTCCACAGATTCTTTACCAGCCATTTTTTTGGCCAATTTTTTGTGTGAAATAGCGCCATCGGCAGTAATGGGTTCTCCAAAAGACTGAACCGCCTTTTGAGCAAAGCCGCTAGTGGCAAAAGTTACCAAAAGCAACAAAAAAATGAATTTTAATGATTTCATATTCAGTGATTTTAATGTGTGTCCAATCTCTCTCACTCTCCCTCCCTCTCCAACAAAAGCACCCCCGAAGCCATAAACTTCAGCTCCTCCAGCGGCTCGGTGATCGCCTCAATTTCTTCTTTACTTTTGCCCTCGTCTTCGGCATAGTGGCGCAACTCCTCAACGGGAGTAACTGATTTGTAAGCGTAGCCCTCCATGATCACTTTCCTGCCTTTGATGTCTTTCGGCATGAAAAAACCGTAGTCTTCAAACTGCACAAACATTTGGGGTTTTTCAGGATCGGCAGCAACAATGTTCATCCAGCAACCTTTCTTTTGGCAGACCGACTCAACCTCTCCCATGACTTTTACGGCGATGGAGTCTTTGCCGGCAATCTGCTCCAGCATAGCTTCGTAACTAACAGCGCCGTCAGCCGAAATCGTATCTCCGAAAGGCTGGCCAACCACCTGGGCAGTTTCTTCTTTCTGGCTTTCCGGTTGGTTGGAACAAGCAGCAACAAAGCCCATAATGGCTAAAAGGCCCATAAATTTTAATACCTTCATTGCAGTTAAATTTAGTTAGTGGACGCAAAGTTAGAGCATGTTCTCTTTTTATTTCAAAGATATTTGTCACCTTTAAACTTGATTTTATACCAGCATGAATGCAGTAATCACAGGGGGAACGAAAGGAATTGGGCTTGCCATTGCCGAAATTTTCGCGGCCAATGGGTTTGAATTGGGGATAACGGCCCGTACCCAATCGGATTTGGATGTTTTGCAGCAGGATTTTTCAGCGCGTTTTCCTGCCGTAAAATTATGGACATTTAGAGCAGACCTGTCGCAAAAAGCTGAAGTTCTGGTTTTTGCAGATGCAGTTGCAAAACGCTGGCCTTCGGTGGATGTATTGGTCAATAATGCAGGTATTTTCCAACCTGGGAAATTGCTCGAAGACCCCGATGGTTTTCTGGAAAACATGCTGAACGTCAATTTCTGGGGCGCGTATCACCTCACCCGAATCCTGGCGCCTGCGATGCTGGACGCCGGGAAAGGACATATTTTTAACATCTGTTCGGTGGCCAGTCAGGCGGCTTACCCCGGTTCCGGTGCGTATGCCGTCACCAAGTTTGCGCTCCTGGGGTTTTCAAAATCCCTGCGTTATGAATTGCGCGAAAGCGGCGTAAAAGTCACTGCCGTTTTGCCCGGGGCTACCTGGACGTCCTCCTGGGAAGGTACCACCCTCGATCCAAAACGTTTTGTCGCCGCATCCGATGTAGCCAAAGCAGTTTACCACGCATGGGATACGAGTCCTGCAACGGTTGTGGAAGAAATCATCCTGCGGCCACAGTTGGGGGATTTATGAATTTTCCGCCAGCAGTTCATTGACGCGTTTAAGTGCCTTGTGGATGTCGGAACACACATTGGGGCTACCCAGCCATTCCACGATGCCTGCTTTTTCCAACGAGTTGAAAACATCGGGTTGTACGCCGGATAGCACAATTTGTGTGCCTTGTCCTTTAAATTCTTTCAGTACCTCCCTGAGGTTGTGAACGCCGGTCGCATCTACTATCGGAACATGGCGCATCCGGATAATCAGGTATTTAGGCCGTCGGTTGGTTCGCGTAAGCGTCTCTTTGAAATTGTGCGCGGCAGCAAAAAACAGCGGGCCATTGACTTCATAAACCTCCACGCCTTTGGGAACCGGTAGCCTTTCGGTTGCATCCGGATCGTTGCGGTCTTCTCTTGCGTCCTTGAGGTCGTCAGTAATGACCGAAACATTGCTGATTTTGGCCATGCGCCGCATAAACAAAAAGGCTGCCAACACCATGCCGACTTCGATAGCCACCGTTAAATCCACCAAAACCGTTAGAAAAAAGGTGAGCGTGACGACCAAAATATCGCTTTTATCCCCTTTTAAAATGCTGACAAAAGAACGCCATTCGCTCATGTTATAAGCCACTACCACTAAGATGCCGGCAAGGCAGGAAAATGGAATCAGTTTTGCCCAGCTGCCTACAAACAGCATGATGAGTAATAAGACTAAAGCGTGTATGATACCCGCTACCGGCGTTCGCCCCCCGTTTTTTACATTGGTTGCCGTGCGGGCAATGGCGCCGGTGGCTGGAATACCGCCAAAAATGCCGGAAAAAATATTAGCGCCGCCCTGCGCCACCAATTCCATGTTGGAACGGTGCCGCCCGCCAATCATGCCATCTGCCACAACGGCGGAAAGCAGGGATTCAATGGCGCCCAGCATCGCAATCGTGAATGCCGGTTTGATGAGTTCCTGGATCGTCGAAAAATCAACAGCCGGAATTTGCGGCATGGGAATCGTGGAAGGGATATTGCCAAACCGGGTTTCAATGGTTTCCACCGGAAGTCCAAAAAACTGGACGACAAAGGTGGTCAAAAGAATTGCGGCCAACGCGCCGGGGACTTTTGGTGTGATTTTATGAAAATAAAACGTTGTGATCACCGTAAAAACGCCAATCCCCAAAGCGTAGAAATTGACGCCGTCAAAGTGCTTGAAATACAGTTGCCATTTTTGTAAAAACTCAGCAGGAATAACACCCATTTCCAACCCGAAAAAATCTTTGATTTGCGAAGAAAAAATAAGTAAGGCGATCCCCGAGGTAAACCCGACAATGAGCGGATGGGGAATAAACTGGATGACCGCGCCCAGCCGGGCAAGCCCCATCAGAATGAGTATAAATCCGGCTAAAAAGGTGGCGATGGTGAGGCCCGCAACGCCATATTCCTGCACAATGCCGTAAACAATGATAATGAATGCGCCGGTTGGCCCTCCAATTTGCACGCGGCTGCCTCCAAACGCGGCAATGATAAAACCGGCAATGATGGCAGTTACCAAGCCTTTTTCCGGAGTTACGCCTGATGCAATTCCAAAAGCAATAGACAAAGGCAGGGCCACAATGCCGACAATGACCCCGGCTACCAGATCTTTGCTGAATTGTTTTTTGGAATAACCTTCTTTCAGGACTGAAAAAAGCTTGGGTGTAAACGTGTTATTTTTCATAGATTCGGTTGCAGTTACTCAGGATTGTATCTATAACTGTCCTATTTCAATGCTATTGTGGTCTTTGAAATCAGGCGGTAAAGCTACAGATAAAAAAAAGTGGTTTTGGTGATGTGAATCATTGCAATTTTGCAAACTAATACTCCGGATTCTACGAGTGGTCAAACATATACATGAATAAACGGCAATACTTGCGATTTATCATAGCAGTAGGAGGTTTGCTGTTGCTGGTTTTCACAGGCGGGCGGCTATGGTTACACCGTAGCCTTTACCACATCAGCGAGGCCGATTTTTCAAGCATTCCCTCCCGGTGCGCCGTGTCTGATTCGGCTTTTCAGTACGAAATCAACCTTGGTCGCCGCTTCATCAAAAAGTTCATGCTTGAAAACCAGTCTCCTTCCTTTTCCTTAGCGGTTGCCTGGCGAGGCAGGTTGATCTGGTCGGAAGCTTTCGGCTACATTAATCTGGAGCAGCAGATACCGGCAACCCCCGAAACGCGCTATCGGATTAATTCGGTCAGCAAGCCCATCACCGGCGCAGCCCTGGCTAAGTTGTATGAAGCCGGGTGTATTTCGCCCGACAGTGCTGTGCAGCGTTACATACCCGATTTTCGGGTCAAATCCTATCCTGTAACCTTGCGCCATTTGGCGGCGCACACGGCAGGCATTCGCCACTACCGGTCGGACGATGAAAGGTTGAATACGAAGCACTTCAGCAGCTTAGACGAAGCATTGCAAGTGTTTGCAAACGACTCCCTGCTTTTTCGTCCGGGCAGTCAGGTTAAATATTCCAGCTTCGGATATAACCTCCTGGGAAGTGTAGTAGAAAGGGCTTCCGGGCAAAATTACTTGGATTATATCCGAACTGAGGTACTGGCGCCTGCGAACGCACGGGGCATTGGGATTGAACAAAACGATACCAGCAAGGTGCTGTATTATGAACGCCGCGGCGCGCAGCCGTTGCAACTTGTGCCGCCCATAGATCAAAGCATCAAATACCCTTCGGGCGGATTGGTTGGCACGCCTTCTGATTTGGTCGCCTTCGGAGCCGCTTATTGGAAAGGGAAAATTGTATCGCCTGAGACCGTTTCCCTGTTCACCCGCATGCAGCTGGTGAACAGTGGAGAAGAGACCGGTTTTGGATTGGGTTGGGAGTTGTCCCGAACGCCTTCAAAGACAAAGCGCTTCCTGGTAGAAACCTGCGCAGCTTTAGGATTTTACCTCCCGAAAGCCACCGGGTTTTATGAAAGCGTGTACCACCGGGGTGGCTCCCCCGGCAGCATTTCCGGGTTGGTCATTTACAAAAACCATGACCTCGTACTGGCTTTTGCCTCCAATGTCAATGGTGAAGGCGAGCATACCCCCTGGAAACTGCCGACTTTCATGATGGAGCAATTTATTAAGCACTAATTTCGGTCGGGTAAAATCAGAGGCGGAACATTCTCCTGCTGATAAAGCAGGTTAAAAGCCGTCACATCCGTATTGATGATGGTATACATATCCGATTTGTAGCGATCCCAATCTTTCAACAGGTCGGCGAGCCGGTTTCGGGCGCCGCCGGTGATAAAAGGATCGGGGCCGTCCACGCGGTTGCGCAGGTTGATTAATTCCGCGCAAAGCCTTTTTGGAAAAACGATGGCTTCCTGCGCCTCCGGTTGGGGCGTTTGTAACAGGTTTTGTTCCCAGGAAGCGATTTTTCCCACAATGATTTTGCCTTGTTCGATCAGAATCGCGGGGCCATCTCTGCGCATCGCTAAGGTTTGATGGTGGTGTTCTGCCTGTTGTTTGATGGCGCGCATTTGCAGAATGCTGGTATTGATTTCAATGACCACAGCTTCAATAGATTGGATGAATTCCTGATGGGCTACGTAATCTGATGGGGCGGCAGTAATGCGGGGGTCTGGAAGTACCTCCACCTGCTGTTCATCCGTCCCTTTAGAGGTTGAAAAACGCAGGGTGTAAACGCCAGGGCCGACCAAACTGCCGAATTCATTGCCATCTAAGGTTGCATCGGGCACCATCGGCAGAGTTGTGCGCCGTAAGTCCCAGAAAAAACGGTTTATTCCGGCCCGGTTGGGTAGCTTCAGAGATGACCTTTGGGCGATGTCCATGTATTTTTCAGCAGGATCTGCGTGGCTGTAATAACTGCGCACCATGGCGCCCTGGTTATCAAAAATTTGGAGAGAAATGGTATCCCCGGCCATCAACAAAGGAAGGAAATAATCAACGATGACGCCGGGCAACGGGTTTTCGCCAAGGTTTGCCGCCCTGACAGGATCTCCGGTGCGGTGCAGCTTAGCCGGCTTGGGTTTGAACAACAACGAGCGGCGAAAAGAACGATTCACACTTTGTTGCACGCTGCCGAGGTCGTCCAATATCCAAAAACCGCGGCCAGAAGTAGCGGCAACCAGGTCGTTGTCGTGAATCAGGAGGTCATTGACAGGGCAGGTTGGCAAATTGAGTTGAAAGCGCTGCCAGCTTTCTCCATAGTCAAAAGACACATATAACCCGGTTTCTGTGCCCGCGTAAAGCAGTCCCGGACGGGTCGGATCTTCCCGCACAACGCGGACAAAATCGTCAATTTCGATGCCGTTGACCGTCTTTTTCCAGGTTTGACCATAATCATTCGTATAATAGATCATTGGGGAGAAGTCATCGAATTTGTATCGGGTAGCTGCTACGTAAGCGGTTCCGGATTCGTGCGGAGAAACTTCAATGCAATTGATGAGTGCTTCCCCGAGGTCGGGCGGTGTCACATTTTTCCAGTTTTTCCCCTCGTCGAAAGTGAGGTGAATCTGGCCATCATCGCTGCCGGCCCAAATAAAACCGCGTTGGTGCGGCGAGCAGGCAAGGTAGCTGATGGTATTGTAGTTTTCGCCACCGGCGCCTTCATTGGTATAGGGGCCTCCGCCGGCGCCTTGTTTAACCGGCTCATTTCGGGTCAGATCCGGGCTGATTTCATCCCAGTTCACACCCCCGTCTTCTGTGCGAAGCACCACGTTTGCAGCGTGGTACACGACATGGCTGTCGAACGGGGAGGTAACAACCGGCGCATTCCAGTTGAACCGGTATTTTTGTTTGTGCGGCGGCATGTCCAACCCAATTGCCGGATAGGCCATGACGTCGCGCGTTTGTTTTTTCTGCTGGTCGGACAAGAATATATTGCCCTGATAGTTGGTAGAATAGATCAGGTTGGGTTTGTCCGGATCCAGGGCAACAAAAGCGCTTTCAGCATCAGAAATGACCTGCCAGTCCTGGTTGCTGATGCCGTCTCCGAAAGTACGGCTGACAATAGACAGGGCGCCATAGTCCTGTTGACCTGCGTAAAGGGAATACGGGAACTGCTTATCCGCAATTACCCGGTACAACTGAGCGGTGGGCTGATTGTAGATGGAACTCCAGCCATCGCCATCGCCGCCACCATTAAAAGTAATGGCAGCCCCGCCATCGGTGGCTAAGATCATGGTTTTGGGACTTTGGGGATTGATCCACAAGTCATGGTGGTCAGAATGAGGGGTAGGGATGACTTCAAAAGTTTTTCCGCCGTCGGTTGATTTTAACAGCGGAACGTTTAATACGTAAACTGTTTCAGTGTCGGAAGGGTCGGCAACAATCTTCGTATAATACCAGGCCCGGGCAATGGTTTCCGGGTCTGCATTGGTCCTGATCCAGGTAACGCCTCCGTCTGTGGAGCGAAAAACACCGCCATTGGCAGCTTCAACAATTGCATAAACGTGCTCGGGATTGGCCCGTGAAACACTGATGGCCACTTTTCCTGCCTGATCCGGAAGGCCATCTTTTAGCTTTACCCAGCTTTCGCCCCCGTCAATAGATTTATACAACCCTGATCCGGGGCCGCCGCTGCGAATCGCCCAGGGATAGCGCCGGTGATCCCAGGTTCCTGCATACAGAATCCTTGGATTGTGCCAGTCTAAGCTAAGGTCGCAAGCCCCCGTGTTTTCATCCACATACAACACTTTCCGCCAGGTTTTTCCACCGTCGTTTGTTTTGTACACCCCTCTTTCAAGGCTTTCGCCAAACAAAGCCCCCTGAACAGCAACCCAAACCACATCGGGATCCTGCGGATGAATCCGGATGGAGGCAATATGCCTGGAATGGGGCAGCCCTGCATGTTTCCAGGTTTTTCCGCCGTCATGGGATTTGTAGATGCCATCGCCGTGGGAAGTGGTAGCGCTCCTGGCAGTGGATTCTCCCATTCCGGCATAGATCACGTTGGGGTCAGATTCCGCCACTGCGATTGCGCCGACAGCGCCTGTTTTTACAAATCCATCGGAGCAATTTTTCCAGTTCAACCCGGCGTCTTCTGTTTTCCAGATCCCTCCGCCTGCGCTGCCCATGTAATAGGTCGTCAACTTTCCGGGAACGCCGGCCACGGCGGCACACCTGCCCCCTCTGTACGGGCCGATGTTGCGCCAATGCAGGTTTTGATAATAGGCAACATTGACGGGGGGGTAAGGCGCTAACGCGGATGGTTGTTGTGCCATTGCCGGACTGAACGCCAGGCAATACATAAGAAACAGTGCGCTCCCGATGGTTGAACGGTTCATAAACAATTCGTTTAGCATGATCAAAACCCAGCCCTGTTCGGGCAACGGCGTTTGGTGCTGCTGGTGTGTGTGTAGTTTCCTCCCAGTACAGAAAAGTAAACCGAAAAACGGAATACTTTTCTGGCCCGGGCGCCAAAGATAACACCATAAACAGAATTACAAGGTGTTTACGGGCGTCGCTGTACCTTAAATATAGAAGTGCTATTTCCCATGCTACTGCCTGGTGCTGATGCAGAATGTTAGAACCGGCGATGACTTTGCGGAGTTTTGCCGGAGCAGGCCTCAATAACGGTTTCGGGAAACCTGATTTCCTTTGCTTACGAAACCGGTTTCAAAAAGTTTCAATTTTTTGAAAAAAAATTTAAATTACAAAATATTAAATTTTCTCAAGTCAACAGAAAGCTGTTCCGGCGATTCAAAGCGGATGGCGTTCAGCCCTGCGGCTTGTGCCCCTTTCACATTTTTGGGGTTGTCGTCTATGAACAGTGCACGCTGCCCGTCAATGTTGTAACGCGTCATGAGCAACTCATAAATGCGCCGATCCGGTTTGAGCAGTTTTTCTTCGCCGGAAACCAAAATCCCTTCAAAAAGATGGAGGAAATCGAACAGCTCCAGGGCAACGGGAAAGGTTTCGTGCGACCAGTTGGTGAGGGCGTACAACCTGTGCGTCTGCTTTTGGTGCAAGCCATGCAGGATTGCTACGGTGTCAGGAATGGCGCCCCCCAGCATATCCTGCCAGCGGTTGTAGTAAGTGCGAATCTGCAGTTCGTAAGCCGGGAACTGCGCCACGAGGATTTCGGTAGCCTCCTGAAGGGTACGCCCTGCATCCTGTTGTTCGTTCCACTCCGGACTGCATACTTCCCGGAGGAAATATTGCATCTCAGCAGGGTCGTCAAAGACTTCGCGGAAAACGTATTCGGGGTTCCAGTCAATCAGAACGCCGCCAAGGTCGAAAATAACGGTATCAATGTTTTTAGACATGCTAATCAGGTTTGCGATAAGCGTACAAATGTAAAGTTATCCACTTATCGTTTTTTAGTTCACAGTTTTTCATGATTCGTTCGCGTACGAAACCGAATTTCTTCAACAATTTCCCGGAAGAACCGTTGCCCTTTTCCACAAAAGCCTCTATCCGTAGAACATCGGTATGCGAAACGACAAAGTCCATCGCGGCCTTCAGGGCTTCGCTTGCGTAGCCATTTCCCCAGTGTTCGGGCAATAGCCAGTAGCCAACTTCTGCCTGATTCAGTTCTGCTTTGTAGTAATTGAATCCGCAGGCGCCGAGGAATGCGCCGGTTTCTCTGTTGCACACCGCCCACCAGAGGCCGGTTTTGTGGAGCCACAAGGATTCGTACCATTCCATTTGCCCTTCCGTTTCCTCTAAGGTATTGAAGTGTACGCCGTAAAATTTCGTTACCCGTTTGTCGGAGAGCCCCTGGTGAATTTTCGCCAGGTCGCCGGCCTTGATCTGCCGGAGTTGTAAGCGGTTGGTTTGTAAAATCGGATAAGTGCCAAAGTACACAGTTGCAGGATTTTATGAAAAAGAAGAAGGGAGCAGCCGAGGCAATCTTAAATCGGTTCTGCAAGCAGCATGTCGTATATTTTCATGCCTTTCCAATGGAGCTCTTTAATTTCGGGAGCATCCAGCAAAACCCCTTGTTTATAAAAAAGCATCATATAACCAATCCCTTCGAGGTACCAGTTTTTTTCAACGGTAAAGAAGTGCAAAACCAGGTCGCTCATCGTAGCCCGGGTGTATTCCTCGTCCTTGCTCTTCAGGAAATATTGCCTGGAGAATTCAGGAAATTCTACAAAGTTAATATCCCTTTGCAAGCCGAGCCAAATGCCCAATTTATGAAAAATATTTTCGGGTTTCATCCAAAACTGAGGGAGCGCCAGTGAGGTTGAATGCACGTACAGAACCGTTTGGCGGATTGTCGTTGAGCTTTTTCCCGTGCTGACGGTGTAGGCGAAATCGAAGATGCGGAAATCCAGGGTTTCCATATCGTTCTTCTTCACCAGCATGTTTGTGATTTTATGCGCGCCACCGCTACGGAAAAGCTTAAAGTCTTCTAAGAGGTTGGAAAGCTTCCAGTCGTCAACGGGTTTGAAATCCATTTTCAATTGGTCGGCGAGATGGCTGAGTTGTTCCGTTCTAAGTTTAGCAGAGGCCATAGATGGCAGTGTTTTGGATGATACTGCCAAAAGTAAAAAACTTTCCCGGTTGTATGTTCAATAAATACAAAATGTATCAGGCTACGTGTTTCGCAAAAAGATGGCTCGCATCCTGGACGGTTTCAATAATTTCAACCTCTTCCGGAGTCAGGTACAGGTTTAACCTGTTTTCCAGTTCAGCGATGAGGAGGAGGATATCTAAGGCATCCATTTGTAGGTCATCCCTGAAATGGGTGTATGGGTAAATCTGTGAGGCCGGAACGTTGAGCGTCCAACTGATGTGGCCAATTACCTGGTCCTGAATTCCAGTGCTGGTATTGGAGTGATAATTTTCTATTGTCATGGATTATTAAGTTGCTTATGAGCACTTTAATGACTATGCTTGCTGGTAATTGACAAAAAAAGCATCTGCATATTTCTGTTTTGGCAAGCTTAGATGACAACGTTTGTACCCTGAATTTAGTTGCCTTCCGGGGCGCTTGAATTTAATGTGGTTTAGACCAACGGAGCTTTTTTACCGATAAAATGTTGGATAAACCTGAAGCAGGAACAAGAAAAAAGATCAAGGCAGGGATGACGTTGAATTCGCTGAACGGATTATTCAACGAATTCAACAAAAACAGGAAAATACTTAAAGCTCGTAATTGGGACTTAAAGCAGCCGCTTTTTGGTTGTAGAAGGTCTCAATGATTTCTACAACTTCTTCCGGACTGTCTGTGATGGGCATCAGGTCAAGGTCGTCGGGATTGACATTGTTCTCGCGCTCTAGCATAACTAATTTGATCCAGTCTTTTAACCCCGTCCAGTAATCTGAACCCACCAGGATAACTGGCACTTTGCGGATTTTTCCGGTTTGAATCAGGGTCAGCACTTCAAACAATTCATCCATCGTGCCAAATCCGCCGGGCAAGGCAACAAACGCCTGCGCATATTTTACAAACATCACCTTTCTTACAAAGAAGTATCTGAAATTCAAGTTTTTATCAGGGTCAATGAATTGATTGGAGGATTGTTCAAAAGGAAGCCGAATGTTTAAACCCACCGATTTTCCTCCATAGATGACTGCACCTTTGTTGCCGGCTTCCATGATGCCGGGGCCTCCGCCGGTAATGACGCCGTAGCCCTCCTCTGTGAGCAGGCGGGCGATATCAACAGCCTTTTTATAATAAGGATGATCGGGGCGGGTGCGCGCCGAGCCAAAAATTGAAACGCAAGGCCCCATTTCATTCAAGGTTTCAAAGCCTTCTACGAATTCAGATATGACCTTGAACATCGTCCAGGAATTTTCTCCTGTTAGTACTTTATCCCAGGTTTTCATGGGATGTTTCGGATTGACCGTCAGTCCATTTTTCGTCATAACGACTTGTTTTTACTGCCTGTATGCATTGCCTGGGGATCGCGACGAATGGAATCTGTAGTCAGGCAAAAGGCAAGGCATAGTAGTGAAAATATTGTTTATACGCCGCCGGAAATACGGCAAGGTGATTCCGGAACTCGGCAAGTTACGAAATTAGACATCACCAAACCTATCAATGTTTATTAAACTGGCAAATATTGCCGGTAAGGCCGCCGAGCCTCGTTCAAAAACCAAGCCTTCTAAAACGGATTAGCTTGCTTTTCAGATTATTACACAGCAAAGGTTAAAATAAAACAAAAAAAATGTTTTAAAAACCTTGCTTTTTAAACACAAATAGTTTTATATTTGTGTCATCACTTTCAGTTCAGATTTGTCTAACATAAAAAAATACCGGATATGAAGCCGCATCAACCTAACCCATCATTAAGAGGCCGGAAAATGGCTCATCAGGCGCGCAACATGCAAAGAGGCGGCGGTGATGAGGCCTATTACCCGTTTTTTTCCCTGAGCTGGTTTTTAGACAAGTTGCTCAGTGGTTTGAACCGCTTGTTTGTTGCTTTCAAACACAAATTGTACTCGATGGTGTCCGGGCGCCTGGAAGGTTTTAGCCTGCCCTGGTTCAAAATCGGATTGGCCGCTTTTGCCGTGTTTCTTTTCGCTAAAAAAGACTTACAGTTTTCCGTGAATATGCGCGCGCCACTGAGAGGCGCGAGCATGGAAGAACCGGAAGCCACTGGTGTTGCACTGCGGTCAAACACCATGAGCCTTGGACAAAACTTATGGTTTAAAGGCAAAGACTCCGGAACTTCCGCAAAACTTGAAGATCTTGACGCGGAGGCCGTTAAAAGTTATATCAAACGCTTTTCAAGGGTTGCCATCGCAGAAATGCAAAAATACGGTATCCCAGCCAGTGTAAAAATGGGGCAAGCCATTCTGGAAAGCAAAGCGGGTTCCGCTTCCGGAGTCACCTCGGAAAACAACCATTTTGGCGCCCCGCTTTCCGGCAAAAGCTACGCCAGCGCCTGGGAAAACTGGCGCTCGCACAGTTTGTTGCTGAAAACCTCGGTTCCTGATGCTTTTGAGCATGGGAAAAGCTACAAAAAATGGGCAAAAGCCCTCAAAGTCTACAACAACGACCGCGCTTATGCAGATCAGTTGCTCCAGGTGATTGAAGCCTATCAACTCTATCTGTTAGACGAAGAAATATAAGAAATCACCCGACACCCGTATTGAAAAAAATATGCTTTCCATTATGTTTCTTTTCTCAGTGGTTTTCTCATGAATGTACAGACGGCTGCCCAAACGGGCAGCCGCTTTTTATTGTTTCAGGAGCTGGCATGTGGGCTGGATTTCAAAAAAAGTAAACTTTTAAAAAGTTTTAACAATCTAAACGATGTATAAAAGTGTTTTTTGCGTTACACCTATTTGAATTCCTAATTGTTTACCCGATAAAATCTCTTCCCTCATGAAGAATCCCTTGTCTTATTTTGCTGTAGCGCTGCTCAGTTCTTTGATGTCGTTTTTCATCTTCCAGGCGCTTTTCAGCCAGGACGCCGTGTTGTCGTCATCGGAGGAGCATGCAGCTGCCCAGTTGGTGAACGAACCTGCCCCTGTCCGGGTCAATACGAGCCCCGCCAGAGCTTACCCCGACAACAGTGTGGATTTCAGGATGGTCTCAAAATCCGTAACGCCTTCGGTTGTCAACGTGACGGCACTCAACAGTGCGGGGTATCGCGCTTCGTCCGGATCAGGGGTCGTACTATCATCTGACGGGTACATTGTCACCAATCACCACGTCATTGAAAACAGCGCAAAGGTGGAAATTACCTTGTCTGACAAGCGGGAATTGATTGCCAAAGTCGTTGGCTTTGATTTGAATACTGACCTTGCTTTATTAAAAATTGAAGCCCGCAACCTCCTTCCAGCGCAATATGGCAACTCGGATCAGGTGGAAGTAGGGGAGTGGGTGCTCGCAGTGGGCAATCCGTTTAACCTGACTTCGACGGTCACCGCAGGTATTGTCAGCGCAAAAGCCAGAAACATCAATATTCTGGGGAATGCTTATGCCATTGAGTCGTTCATTCAGACCGACGCGGTGGTCAATCCCGGCAACAGCGGCGGGGCATTGGTCAATACCCGCGGCGAGTTGATTGGCATCAACACCGCCATCATCACGGAGCGCGGGGGCTACGAAGGTTATTCTTTTGCCATTCCCGCCAATTTAGTCAAAAAAGTTGTTGAAGATATTCGCCAGTTTGGCTCGGTACGCCGCGCGATTCTTGGCGTCCAAATCCAGGAAGTGGATGGCGTGATGGCCAGCAGGCTCGGATTGCCGTCTGCGACCGGCGCTTACATCTCCAGGGTATACCCTTCCAGCAGTGCAGAAAGCGCAGGCCTTTTGTTTGGGGATGTGATCACAACAATCAATGATGTAGCGATCTCCTCCATGCCTGAGCTCCAGGAGCAAGTCGGACGCTACCGCCCTGGCGACCTCATCAGTTTAGAATACTACCGCTCGGGAAAAAAATACCGCCGGGATAATGTTAAGTTGAAGGCCATTGAGGCGTCTTCCGCGATGACAGACTAGTGTCTGTCTTTATAGTCCGATGACTTCGACTCCGCTCAGCCACCTCGGCTGCGTTATGCGAAGGCTCAAAATTGGTCATCCCGTCCGGCGGGCGGGACTCCCACTTTTGGCCCTTCGCATGCCTTGCTCTCGAACTCTAAAGAGCAGACACCGACTAAATGGACAGACACTAAATAGGCAGACCGGCTTTGTATAAAACGGCCTCGCCTGTTATCTCATAACCCAGCCCTTCCGGCACGAGGAAACAATCGCCTCTCCGGAAGGGCTGTGTGTTATTCACCAAAACCGAACCTTCCAGCACAATCAGAATATGTGGTCCGCAGTTGCTTTCTGAAGTATGCAATTGGTCTTTTTTCAACCGGATACAACTCAACTCAAAATCTGGCGCGAGAGTAGGGTAGACAATTTCCGTTTCCGAGCGGGTTGTGCCAGGGATTGCCTCGGGAGTAATCGGATCGAAGCGCAGGTGTTGTAACAAAAGGGGGACATCAATGTGTTTGGTGGTGAGGCCCCCACGAAAAACATTATCCGAATTGGCCATGAGTTCCACATTCACCCCTTCCAGATAGGCATGCGGGATGCCTGCGCCCTGATAAATGCCTTCGCCGGGTCGCAAATTCACCAAATTGAACAGGTAAATGGAAAAAATTCCCCGGTCGAAGCGCCCTGTTGCCGGGCGGAAAGATTCGATGGCCCTCCAGGCCCAAAAATCCGGGTGTTGTTTGTCTTCCGGTACTTTGGCGGCAAGCCTTTCTGCCAAGGGCGATAGCCGCGCGTCCACTTCCTCCTGCGGTATTTCCATGAGGTAGCGATAGA
>JALHRK010000029.1 GCA_022841505.1 Saprospiraceae bacterium
CTGGGAAATTCATTCGTTGATTTCGTCGAAATCCCCAATATGTGTTTTATTTTAAACCAACTTTATGAACATTTGTTCATATATTGCACCATAAAAAAAAATTAGATGGGATTGTTTTCAAAAGGCAGCAAAGCATACAGCATATTCGAGTTTAAATGCCCGACCTGCCATTCGTCCGACCTGTTTTATACCGGCTCTTTTTCATTCAAGCGCTCATTTGACATGAAAACCCGCTGCGACCATTGCGGGCAGAATTTTATGCCGGAGCCCGGCTTCTATTATGGCGCCATGTTTATTTCCTACATCTTCATGGGTTGGTTCAGCATCGCATTCATCGCCATTTTTCACTGGATTCTGGGTTGGAGTACGATGACTGCTTTTGCGCTGCTGATTGCCTTTTGCGCCATTTTTTTCGTATACATTTTCCGATTAGCCCGCGCGATCTGGCTGAACATCAACTTCCGCTACAATGCCTCCAAGGCAATCAAAAGCAAATAATTGTTTATACATTTGTTTTGCATATCAAAAAAAGTCCTATATTTGTATTTGCGGTCTAAGTTTTTTCCGGCAGAACTACTTAACCGCCCATGCCGATTATTTAGCTCACACGCTTTCAGTCTGGTCCGGTAACAAGATCCCCCCCTTATGCAGGAGCTGGCTTTGTAAATGATGAAATAGAAACAAGTTTGCTTCGCAGAAACGAATGCTTCTGTCTCCCCCCTTCAGGGAGATAAGGAAGGCTTTGCGAATTTTAACCATCTGGGAAATGAAACACTATGTACTGTCTACCCTCAGTGTGTTGATAGGCACACTGACAGCCCTAACTCAGCCTGATTACGCCGCACACTTGAAATCAGGCACGATTTTGCCGGAAGCGTTTATCCCGGCACGCGATTTTGGAGAACAAGCCCATGCACAAGCCCGATCGGGTGATTATACGGTGTTGTTGCTCCAGTTTGAAACCCTGCCTTCAAGCTATGAGCAACAAGCGGCCATCCTGTCAGCTGGCGTTTTACTCGATGCCTACATTCCGGATAACACTTATTTAGCGCGGGTTCCACAAGGCGTTGATCTTGAACAACTCAACGTGCAGGCATTCTTGCCCTATTTGGCGGAACACAAACTTTCCGCTGCATTGACCTACGCTCCAGCCACAGAGGCTGAAAACGGCGTGGTCACCTTGCGGGTTTATCCGTACCCTCTGGAAAGCGAACAAGCACTTTATGAATCCTTGCTGGATGAAGGCTATGAGGACGTGCAATTGGCTGGTCCGGGCGTTCAGGTATCGGTTACCTTGTTCGGAATTTCAGCCCTTGCGGCCCACCCCTTCATTATGTACATGGAGTCTGCACCGACAACCCCGGTACCGGAAAGCGTGCCCGGCAGATCGCATCACCGGGGTAATCTCCTTAGTATTGCGCCCGGCCTGGGGTTTGACGGGACAGGGGTCGCCATTGCAATTGCCGACGACGGCCCCATCAACCACGAAGATTTTCGGGGCAGAAATACACAATACACCAACGCAAACAATGGCAATCACGGAGATATGGTTGCTGGTATTGCGTGTGGCGCAGGCAATATTGACCCGCAAGCCATGGGCGCAGCGCCAGGTGCAATGCTGCATTTGTATGCCATTGATGGTTATCCGCATGTAGAACAGGCGCCAGAGCACTACACCAATCATGGAACGGTGGTGACCATCACCTCTTACAGCGAAGGTTCCGCAGGGGAATATTCTTACAGCGCTTACAGCTTAGATGGCCAGGCCATCGAACACCCCCAACTGATCCATGTTTTTTCAGCAGGCAATAACGCAGCCGATCCAGCGCACCCGCTTTATGGCGGCCTGTTAGGTCCGGACGGCGCCCGCCACGGCAACATCACGGGCGGACGCAAAGCCAGCAAAAGTGCCATTGCTGTTGGCAACGTATATGAAAATGACGATATCCGCTTCTCCAGCAGCCGGGGACCGGCTGGTGACGGTCGC
Organism: Saprospiraceae bacterium; assembly: GCA_022841505.1. GTDB lineage: Bacteria > Bacteroidota > Bacteroidia > Chitinophagales > Saprospiraceae > JABWAJ01. The sequence continues at coordinate 1,988 of JALHRK010000029.1, forward strand.
ATTAAACCGGATATTTGCGCATTCGGTCAGGGGCAACTTTCCACCAATACCAACAATACTTACCAGTTTGGCGGAGGCACTTCGGCAGCGGCGCCTGGCGTAGGCGGCGGGATGGCAACCCTGGTTCAACTCTACCGCTCGCTGCACAACGGCAATACACCCGATGGAGGATTGCTCAAAGCAGCCCTGCTCAATTCCGCTGATGACCTTGGCCGTACCGGCCCTGATTATACCTTTGGCTGGGGCCGGATGCACCTGGGAAGTGCTGCGGCGACCCTGCAGAATTTCCGTCATTTCGCAGGCACGGTTGCGCATAGTGGTCAGCAAAATCATACCATCACCATCCCTCCAAACACCAAACAGGTGCGGGTAATGACCTACTGGACAGACGTTCCGGGCGCCCCTATGGCCGGGAAGGCATTGGTCAATGACCTCGATACCCGCCTCATCGCTCCCGACAACCAGACCTATCTGCCCTGGGCACTGAGCGCTTTTCCCCATGCAGACAGCCTGTTGAAGCCAGCCTGGCGCGGAACAGACCGCCTGAACAATATGGAACAGGTGGTGCTGGATAACCCGGTTGCAGGAAATTATACCCTTCGGGTGAACGGTCACTTAGTTCCGCAAGGGCCGCAGCAATACCATGTTGTTTATTGTTTCATCACAAAAGATGTAGCAATCACCTATCCTGTTGGCGGCGAAGGATTCGTGCCCGGAGAAACCCAGATTATCCGTTGGGATGCTACCAGCGCAGGGCAAACGGGTTCTTTTTCCTTTTCATATTCTTTGGATAGCATGGCCACCTGGACGCCTGTTACCATCTCAATCCCTGCCAATGTTCGCCACTATGCCTGGACCGTTCCAAATGCGGTAAGCGGGAAAGTTTTCGTTCGGATTACCCGTGGAAGCCAATCGTCGGTATCTCCGGCGCCTTTTACAATCATCGGACAACCTGATTTTCAAATTCAGTATAACTCTGCTAATTCAGCGACTGTCAGTTGGTCTCCGGTGCCTGGCGCAACCTCTTATGTGGTTCATAGTTTGGGCAATAAGTATATGGTTCCCGTCGGTTCCAGCAACAGCACAAGTTACAATGTCCCAATTGGCCCCTGGGAAAGCAACTGGTACAGCGTTTCTGCAAACAATAACCAGGGCGCTGCAGGGCGGAGGGCTTACGCAAAAAAGTACCTGCATACTCCCTGCGATGTTTGGGTCAACCTTAGTCTCCATTTTGACCTTTATCCGGGTGAAACGCGTTGGGAAATTGTAAACAACAGTGGAATGGTGATCGCTTCGGGTGGGCCCTATACTGGGCAAACGCCGAATAGTACGCTCAATCTCCAGCAGTGCCTGCCCAGCGGCTGTTACGAATTGGTGGTATTCGACAGTTACGGAGACGGCATGTGCTGCAATCGCGGCAACGGCTTTTATCAGCTCACAAGCGCCACCGGCGAAATTTTGGCCAATGGCGCGCAGTTCAATGCCGCACAGGTTTCCCCTTTCTGTGTCAGTACAGCCAGTGTTCCGCTAAGTCTGGAATTAACCGGGTTGCAATCCGTTCAATGTAAAAATGGTCAGGACGGCTGGATCAGTGTGCAGGCATCCGGAGGTACCGGCAATTACAGTTACACCTGGAATACAGGAACTGCCGGTTCTACATTATCCAACATCCCCGCCGGCACTTACACCGTTGTCGTATCGGATGGCGTCACCCAGGCCCAGTTATCGGTCATGATCACGGAACCCGTTTTGACTTTTGGCGTAACGCTTTCCGGCACACCAGCGGCCTGTAACAACGACACGCCAACGGGCGCCATCTCAACAACGGTGAGTGGTGGAACAGCTCCATACTCCTATCAATGGAGTAATGGCGCAACAACCGCAACATTGACAGGAATCCCCCCTGGCGTATATTCAGTTACTGTGACCGATAACAATGGTTGTCTGGATTTTGCTTCTGTTTCGATACAACAGTCAGCCGCGCCAGTGCTTAACCTTACGGCAACCCATGCCAGTTGTTTTGGCGGACAAGCCGGAGCAATAACCAGTACGCTGAGTGGCGGCGTTGCGCCTTATACCTATTTGTGGAGCAACAATGCAACCAGTGCCAACATCACCGACCTTGAGCCGGGCACTTACAGCCTGACGGCAACCGATTCAAACGGCTGTATTGCAACCGCCAGCACAACAATTCAGCAGGGTAACGCACTTGAATTGCAACTATTCCCGGAAGGGGTCAGTTGCCATGGCGATAACGACGGAGCTATTTTTACAATGGTTTCAGGGGGCATGCTTCCATACAGTTATGCCTGGAGCAACGGCAGCACAACCGGCTGGATAGACGACCTTGTTGCAGGTGCATACAGCCTGACGGTTACGGATGTAAACGGATGTTTCGTTTCTCAAAGCGCAGGCGTAGAGCAACCCCAAGCCCTATCGCCCACCACCCTTGCCACCCCGGCCACCAATGGCTCGAATGGCAACGTGTACCTTGAAGTAACTGGTGGAACAGCTCCGTACACTTACCAATGGTCGAATGGAGCCACTACGCAGCACCTTTCCGGGTTGCCTGCAGGCACATATACCGTGATAATAACGGATGCACAAGGCTGTGTCAGTTTTGCATCGGCCACCGTCGCTCCGGGTCAGGCGCCGGGCCTTTCCTATTGTGTAGCCCGGGGAAGCAACACCAACTTTGAATGGATCCAAAGCGTTCAGATAGGCAACTACCTCAATGAAAGCGGTAACAATGGCGGATATGGAAATTTTTCAACCGCTGCGCCCGTCCCATTGTCACCAGGAGCAACGTATGCGCTTACTTTAACGCCCGGTTACCAAAACAATCCGTTTAATGAAAGCTGGCGCATTTGGGTGGATTTGAATCAGGATGGCGATTTTCTGGATGCCGGCGAACTGCTGTTTCAACCCGGGTTGGCTAACCAGCCCATCACGGCCAGTTTGATCATTCCGTCCAATGCTCCGGCGGGCCTCACCCGGATGCGCATTGCCATGAAATACGGATCGCCAGCATCCCCCTGTGGGATTTTTGCTTACGGTGAAGTGGAGGATTATTCCGTGTTCATCAGCAGTGGCGGAAATTTGGCCGCTCCTGAAAATGGGATTGAAGCACAAATCCCCGCACTGCTTTCCGATCCGGCAACTGTGGAAACAAGCGATTTGTTGCCTGAACCGCCTCATAAAGAAGCAGCTGACGCTGATTTCAACCTGTTTCCAAACCCGGCCATCAACTATGTCGTTTGCCGGTTCACCGGGGCACAGGAAGGCATTGGCAAACTTTCAATTTTTGACCGGGTAGGGAGGCTGATTAGAACAGAGACCATCAACCTGGATGCCGGAGAATATAGTTGGGAATTGTCACTCGATGGATTGGCCAACGGCTATTACCGCATCCAAATAGCCCATGCAACGCAAACGATTTCGAAGCCTTTAGTCGTAGTTGGGCAGTAGAAATGCTGTGATTTGGCAGGTTATCGTGCAATCAGCTATAAATTTGTCACCCTACAGATATTCCAAACAAATTAATTCCAGTAAATTGCGCTCCAGACTGGTCGGCGAACATGAACCCGGCCAGCTTCTGGGGTGTCCATGAACATTTGAAATTTAAACCCGAAAGCTTTGACCAACCACACCTACGTTATCATCATGGCAGGCGGCGTCGGCAGTCGTTTCTGGCCAGCCAGCCGGACTGCACGGCCCAAGCAATTTCTGGATATTCTTGGAACCGGCCATTCCCTCCTGCGCCTCACTTTTGAGCGCTTCCTGAATTTGTGCCCGGCAGAACGCGTTTTTGTTGTGACCAATGCACTCTATAAAGACTTAGTAAAAGAACAATTGCCGGAACTTTCAGACAATCAGATACTTTGCGAACCTTCCCGGAACAATACCGCACCCTGCGTAGCTTATGCTGCGCTTAAAATCCATGGATTAGATGCCCATGCCAACTTAGTCATTGCGCCATCCGACCATGTTATCCTTCAGGAAGCTGCATTCGTCCAAACGTTGTCAAAAGCGTTGGCTTTTTCCGCTTCAGAAGACGCGCTTCTGACGCTTGGGATTAAACCTTCGCGCCCTGACACCGGCTACGGTTATATCCATTATGACCGGAAAGCTCAAAATGGGGTGCATCGCGTTTTGCGTTTTACAGAAAAGCCCCCCTTAGACCAGGCACGGGCATTCGTGGCGAGTGGCGACTACCTCTGGAATGCCGGTATTTTTGTCTGGCGCGCCGCGACAATTCTGGCTGCTTTTCAGAAGCATGCCGCCGGGATTTATGACATCCTTTCTGAAGACATCAACAGCTACAATACCTCCACAGAGCAAGCATTTATAAACCGGCGCTACCCCGCCACCCCCGATATTTCCATTGATTATGCAATCATGGAAAAAGCGGATAACGTATTTACAATCCCTTCTGATTTTGGATGGTCTGATCTGGGCACCTGGGCTTCCCTGCACGGTGAGCTTGCCAAAGACGATGACGGAAACGCGATCGTTGGCGGACGTGCCATGGCCTACGACACGCATAATTGTTTAGTCCATTTGCCGGAAGGCAAATTAGCGGTCTTGCGCGGACTCGAAGATTTTATCATTGTAGATGAAGGCGACGTATTGCTGATCTATCCAAAATCGAAGGAACAGGACATCAAGAAAGTGACCCAGGCGCTCCAACAACAGGGAGAGTCGGACTTTCTCTAAGGTGTGGCAGCACATCGAATTTTTTTCCCTCTTTTGCAAAAAAAAAATTGATTTGCCGGACTCCGGCACTATTGCCATACGTATGTATTTATCCTGCATACCTTATGGAGTAATGATTCGTTTGAAGAAAAAAATATTGCAGATCTCAGGCCTTTTTTGAGACGACCACACTGGTCTTCCGTCATAGAAGGCAAGATTTGCAAATACTATGAGAAAATAATTAACCCAAAACTGCATTAAGTGCAAAAAAACGAACAAACCATTGTCATCACGGGCAATTACGCCCGCTGGGTGTATCAGTTCCGTCTGGGGCTGTTAAAGAAGTTCAAGGATATGGGGTTTAATGTGGTTGTGGCCGCTGCTCCGGATCCTTTTGTGAAAAAACTAACCCGAATGGGCATCCACTTTGAGCCCCTCCAGGTTAATTTTTACGGCAACAACCCGGTTGCCGACCTTTGGCTGCTTTGGCAACTGATTGCCCTCTACCGCCGGCACCGCCCCGACGTGGTGATCCACTACACCATCAAACCCAATATTTTTGGAGGGCTGGCAGCTCGTTGGTGCAAGGTATTGTCTTACGCGGTTGTTACGGGACTGGGGCATGTGATGAACAAACGAAACCGCCTTGCTTCCTGGGCAGGACTGGGGCTTTACCGGTTTACGCTCCGGCTGCATCAAAAAGTATTCGTCCTCAATCGCCAGGATCGGGATGACCTGACACAGATGAACATCGTCACGTCGGATAAAATTGTACTCCTGCCGGGCGAAGGAGTGGATACCCATTTTTATGCCCCGCTTTCCGACAAAAAACTCCGGACTTATCCTTCTTTTCTGTTTTCCGGCAGGTTGATTGCGGATAAAGGTCTTTTTGAATTTGTAGAAGCCGCCCGAATGATCCGCAGCCGTTACCCCGAGGCCCGGTTCCGGATTTTGGGTATGATTGACCCGCAAGGCATCCACTCCATTCCGATTGCAACACTGCAGGAATGGGTGCGCGAGGGCGTGGTGGAATACCTTGGCGAAACGCTGGATGTGCGTCCTTATTTAGCCAAAGCGGATTGCCTCGTTTTGCCTTCCTATTACCGGGAGGGCCTCTCCAGGATGCTGATGGAAGCTGCCAGCATGGAAACGCCCATCATCACGACCGACCAGCCGGGCTGCCGCGAAGTGGTGGACGAGGGAAGAACAGGATTTCTTTGCAACATCTGCGATGTGAACGACCTGGCGAATAAAATGGAACAGTTCATCAATTTGGACAAGGTTGACCGGCTGATCATGGGCAAAAACGCCCGCATCAAAATGATCCGGGAATTTGATGAACGCCTTGTCATCAAAAAATACCTCAATTTGTTGGGCGTATTTTTGCCATTGCCACAAGAAGAACGCATTTATCAAGCATACCGTCATCGCTAAAATTGCATTCATACACAAAGGCGGCGCCTATCTGCCCGAATTAATTGCCTATCAGGCTTTCTTCGAAGCGCGGGGGCATCGGTGTATGGCATTGAAATACCCAGAAAAAGAAGCCCTTCGGGGGGTGGATATCGAATGGCATTTTTTAGGATTCGATTTTTCCCACAAGCGCTCAGACCGGCTGAAAGTACATGAATATGCCTCTCTGTCCGTGCCTCCGTTTGCCAAAATAAAAGATATCGCAAAGCGTGTGCTCAATTCAAAACCACATGCCAGAGTTTTACAGGCGTCCACGGCTGCACGGTTTGCAAAGGACGATGTTCCGGCCTTCGTCAAGCGGGACGGCGTAAGCAAAGATTTTTTTTACCAGCCTTCCCGCCCGGCAGATTATGATTTTATCTACGTTGGCACGATGGATGGAACCAGGCAACTTCAGGTTTATTTATCCCATTGGATTCAACATTTTCCGGGCTATACCCTGTTGATGGTTGGCGAGCCGCCCGCATACCTGTTCAATCGCTTTAAAAAGCACCCCAATATTCAGTTTACAGGACGCATTGCTTATGAAGAAGTACCCTATCTCCTTTCCGGGGCAAGGTACGGGCTGAACCTCATTCCAAACAGATCCCCTTATAACATTCAGGGATCCCTTAAACTGGTGGAATATTGTGCGGCAGGTTTGAAGGTCATCACAACCAACTATGCGTGGGCTAAGGCATTTGAAGAAAGCAGACAGGCCCGGTTTCTAAAATTAAGCCCTGACCTGAGCAACTTCAATCCTGCAAGTGTCGAAAATTACAATTTTTCCACCCCTGATGTATCCGATCTTTCATGGGAAAAAGTCCTGCTCGATGCAAAGCTGCATCTAATACCCAATATTTGAAAAATACAGGTTGCTGATAGAAAAATTGGCGTTCGTGCAACGCTTAAAGTTAAAATATGTCCTTCCCTGCATTAGAGCGCGTATATATTTTCATGATGAAATTATATACAAGCACTTATGACCATATTTTTTCATCAAAACCTTTTTTGCTATGAAATTTTATACCGGACTACTTGCCGTCCTGTTCCTGATATGCACCACTGCCGTAATGGCACAGGACCAGGCTTCCTCCAAGGTTGTGGTTATTGCGAAAATTAAAAACGAAGACGGCGTTACGACCACCGTCACCAGAGTAGTAGATGGCGAACAAGCCGATGCTTATGTGAAGAGCCTGGAATCCGATCTGACTGGTCAGGAATTCAACATCAAAACTACAGAAATCAAAGAAGGCGAAAACTTCACCGCCGACAAGGTCATCATCATTGACCGCTCTACGGATAAAAAAGAATGCAACATCAGGGTAAATGGAGAAATGACCGAGCTATTCAAGATGATTGAGCGCCATACGGGCGAACAAATGGACAATCTGGCCAAAGAAGAATTTTTTGTTCGCGGTGGCCAATGGAAACAAAGCACCTGGAGTCCGGAAGCCGGCAACATGACCAAACGCGCGATCCTTGGCGTCTATGCTGAAGGAGAGCCCAACACACAAGGGGTGGTGATCACCGGTTTGACAAGCAAAAGCGGCGCAGCAGCAGCAGGCATTACCGAAGGCGATATCATCCAAACGGTTGATGGAAAATCTACGGTTGTTATGGGAAGCATCCGCGGCATCCTCAGTAACCACAAACCCGGCGATCAGGTGGAAGTGACTTACCTGCGCAATGGACAAAGCAACAAAGTAATGGTTGTTTTGGGTGAATCAACGGATTGGAACTGGACGAACGGACGCGTTGAGCGCGATCCCTGCCAGGTTTTCATTGGCGTGTACACCAGCACCAACCGCGATGGCACCGGCGTTGACGTCAATGGCATCATCAGCGGCACGCCCGCAGAAGCATCCGGCGTACAAAGAGGCGATGTCATTATTGAGATGGACGGCATCCCGGTCAATACCCACAACGAATTGCTCACTGAGCGCAACAAACACAAACCCGGCCAGGAATTTACCCTGACGATTATGCGCAATGGCGCTGTAATGGATATTGACGCTCGTTTCAAACTTTGCCCGACCGATACCAAGCCGGAAGCTGTAACTGAAGAGGTACCTCAGGAATTGGTGGTTGAAGAACCGCCGGCGGCCATTGACGCTCCTGTTATCAATACAGAAATTCCCAAGCTGAATCTTGAAGTGTTCCAGGCATTTCCCAACCCGACTACTGGCGTGATCAACATGCGCTTCCAGGCAGAAGCCCTGCCAACGGTGGTGCAGATCGCAGACGTAACCGGCAAGATCATCTTCCAGGACAACCTGAACAATTTTGACGGCTACTACGACCGGCAGATTGACCTGACGGGTTCAGTTCCCGGCACAATGACGCTGACGATCCGCCAGGGCAAGCAAGTGTTTACGCAGGCACTGGTGTTGATTACGAGAGCTTAATATTAAGCGCGTCATCTGGCGCGAAGTATCAAAATACATGCGCTTCGGCGCGAAGAGGGATTTCCTTTTACCGGGAGATTCCTCTTTTTTGTTTAACGAACGGGGGAATCCGAGGTATTGCTTATCGCAAAACTGTCAAACTCCCTGCATCCAAGCGTTCAATGTTGTTGCACAGCCACCGCACCCGATAGAGAAATACGCCGGGATTCACCGGTTGTCCGCCAACCGAGCCATCCCATTGCATAAACGGGTCTTCTGTATAAAAAACCCGGCCACCCCAACGGTCATAAATTTCAAAAGCGACCAATTGCTGAATGGCAAAAGGATTGCTGATGCCGTACGTTTCATTGAGATTGTCGCCATTGGGCGTGAAGGCTTTCGGTAAAAAAACGGTTCGGCAGTCCAGCTCGTTCGGATCCACAACCCGCAGGCGCAGGCTATCCGTCGCGATGCAGGAAGCAATGTTGTCGTTCATCTGGAGCAAATAGGTAAACTCGCCGGCGGTAGAAGGAGAAATGCGGGTTTCGCCGGAAGTGGGCGCAGCCACATCGCCCGAAGGCGACCACAAATAAGACGTGGCGCAGTTGGGGGTCAGTTCTATATCAATGGAACTCCCGAGGTAAATGGTGGTATCCCGGTTGACGATCATGTCCGGGGAAAAGTGCAGATCCCGGATCTCATTTTCTTTCAGGGCACGGTTGTAAATGCGCAATTCGTCAATAAGCCCCTGATAAGGGATGTCGCTTCCGGTCAGGCAAGTACCTCCTCCGACGGTCAGCATCCCCGTATTCAGGATATTGATCCGGCTGGTGGTGGTCAGGCTTTGAATGAAGCGGCCATTCACGTATAGTTTCACCCGAAGTCCTTCGCGCACTACGGTCACCAATTGCCAGCAGGCGGTATTGGTAAACTGGTGTACAAGCGACACGTTTTTGATGGCAGTTTCGCCAAAGTAGCAGTTAATGGTACGCCCGGCAGGCGCGTAACGGATGTAGAAATAGCCATTGTCGTCGCAATTATCGCTGCGTTTGGACAAAATATGCTGGGTGCCGGCGTTGCCAATCGGGTTCATGTAAAAGCTGATGGTGAGGTCTTCTGAGTCGAATTCGCTATTCACATTGCCATTTCCAAGGAAAACCACACGATCGTCGGCGCCATCGAGCCGAAGGGACGCATCTACCACGCCGCAGGGATAATTCGGGGCGCCGATGACGGTGCCGGTATTGGCTGAATTTCCGGTCGCATCGCCGGTATTGTTATCAAAAGTGTAGTAGGCAACCAGGCCAACCGTGGTTTGGGCAGTGACAACCTGGCCAAAAGCTAAAACAAAAAAGAACGCTAAATATCTCATTGTGAAGATTATTGGATCAATAACACGACAAATTTTGACGGAAGAAAACATAACGTTAAACGCCGTTTGGGTAGGAATAGTATCTTTTAAGATGCGCCCTTACTGCCCGAGCATCCCTTCAAAGCCAGGCGGCAGCATATTTTTAAGGAGGTTTTGCGCTTCTGCGGCTTCTTTTTGCGCAGCTAATTCAAGTACGCGGTTGACCGCAACGGTGACGAGGTCTTCCACCTGTTCGGTGTCGTTCCAGTCGAGCAGTGTTTTGTTAAAAGTAATGTTGAGAATTTCGCGATTGGCGTTCGCAACGACCTTTACAGCGCCGTCGCCTGCCTCCGCTTCTACGGTGATGGTTGCCAATTGCTGGCGCATGGCCTTTTGCTGTTCTTCTACCTGACCAAACATATCTCCAAACATAGGTAATGATTTTTAATTTAAGGTGCAAAGGTAACCGGTTTCCAGCGGATGCGGGAATCCCTTACCGGGTTTTTGCGGCGCGTCGGTAAAGCAATCCTGCGCTGCGTTTTCAATGGGATAGCGGGCGTAGAGTTCGGCCACCTCTTCGTTGGTAAAGGCACGGTCGTAAATACGCAACTCATCCAGCACGCCTTTAAACCGCTGGGATCTGCCGGAACGCAGGCAGGGGCTGTTGGAAAAAGCCAGCAAAGCTTCATTGTCAATGTCTACGCCGCTGCAGCGGTACCCAACGTGTTTGGGCTGGCCATTGATGAAGGTCGTGGCGCGAAAACCTTCCCGAACCAGGGCAAAATGCTGCCAGCCGCTGCTCTCGTAAGTGGGCGAGATGCCGCCGAAAAATTTTTCAGGCGTTTCATGCACCTTTGTTTCTACTTCCCGGGCGCCGGCGTCCAGCATGAGGTCAAACATGTGATCCTCATTGCATTCCTCGCGCTTGCCCAGCATGCTTTGTTTAAAAACACCCTGTTGTTCCGATTTAAAATAGAAACTGATGGTGAAATCCGTGATGGTGAAATAGTTGTTCACCGGGCCCTGGAATTCGAGGTAGTCGTTGACGCCATCGAACAAAAGTCCGTCGTCTTCAATACCGCACCAGCACTGCACCCCGCCGAACAGCACCCCGTCCGATCCATTGCCGCTGTCGTCGCGGGCATCGCACGCATTGAATGAATAGTAGGCAATCAGGCCGTCATCAGATGAACCAGACGGTTTTGGGAAACCAAATAGAGCGCCTGCAAGCAGGGCCAGGGCGATGATGTTGTAATGGCGCATAGTTCGTAGTTATACCTTCCAAAGTTAGGCGGAAATTTCCTTTTGCTCAATGGCTGGAGCCGATTGCCTGAAAATGAGCGCGTTTTTTTTAAAATATACCCTGTTTAGGGTATTTTTTTCCAACTTAACGCATCTAAATTTGTGTCATAATTTTCAGGGAACGGTAGTTTTTTACAAGGGAACGGCAAAACCCTGAAATTTGATTATAATTTCACGCGGCCTGATTATTTTTTAAAAGGCCATCCCTATGTTAAAGAACAGGGTTAATTACACAATCGTTTAGAAAAACAATGCGCAAAAGGGGGTAGAGACAATTACAGTCTCCAACAGTTGAAAAACGTTGATTTTAACAAGGGGCCTCTCTTCGGATTAAACCGGGGAGAGGCCCTATGTTTTTCGGTACATGGCTGATGCGCCCAGGTATTCAAAGACGGCGTCAGGGACTAAGTACTGCACGGATTTACCGTTTTGAATGCACTGCCGGATATAACTGGCAGAAATCTGCATCAACGGCGCATCAAAAAAATGCACCTGTGGATGATTTTCCAGCGCGCCCGCCTCATAAGATGGCCGGCGATAGACATATAGGTCGTAATCGCGCAGGATCAGTTCGTAATTTTTCCACTTTGGAAGTGTTTCCAGTGCATCGCTGCCCATAATGAGCGCGAAGGATTTATCCGGATATTTGTCGCGCAGGTGGGCAAGGGTGTCAACGGTGTAGGACGGCTGCGGCAGGTTGAATTCAATATCCGAAGCCCTCAGCAAGGTGTTGTCGCCAATGGCTAAGCGCACCAGATGCAGGCGGTCGCGGTCGCGGGCTAAACTTTGCTTGGGCTTGAGCGGATTGTGCGGCGACACAATCATCCACACTTCTTTCAGGTCGGTTTGGGTGGCCATAAAATTGGCAATGACCATGTGCCCGGTATGCACCGGATTGAAAGAACCGAAAAACAGGCCGATTTTTGAATTCATATAAAACACACACTATTTTTCTATTTCGTCATCCAGCATCAGGTCAGTCTCCAAGCTATCCTCCGGTAGAAAAATTTCCATTTCTTCTGTCGAAAAATCGTCTTCGGAAGCATCCACTAACCACTTGCCGCCTACTTTCACGAGTTTGTACTCGGTTTCGTATTCGTCTTCATAGTCATCTTTCAATAAACACTTGCAAAAAGCAGTATCCACTTTTTGTTCGCAACTAATATTGATAAAAGTTGTATTGAAAAGCGTGGAATCAATCGGATCGGCAGCGACCTGTTTGGCCAGCATGCTTAAAAACTCCTGCACTTTCGGGGTGCTCAGTTGTTTGGCTGCCTCGAAGTCGTTTTTGTCGTAATGTGACTGGAATAAGCGGATGATCTCCTCCGGAGTTCGTTTGTCTTCTTCGGGAGCAGGGGTGTTGTTGCAGGCTTGCGCTATTGCAAGGAGCAACAGGGAAATGTAAATGGTGTAGCGGTTCATGGCGCCGTCGGCTTGATTGAGTGAATGTTATCCTTCAAAGAGATCCCGCAGCGGGTTCTCTAAAACAGGGCAAAATTAGTGAAAAATCAGCTACTTTTGTTTTTATGGTCTATGCTACTTTGGTAAAGATATTGCTATCGCCTTTTTCCCTGCTGTACGGGTTGGGAATCAGTCTGCGGAATCTATTCTACCGCACCGGCATGCTTCGGTCGGTATCTTTTAGCATTCCGGTAATTTCCGTGGGCAACCTGTCGGTGGGTGGCGCCGGAAAAACGCCCCATATCGAATACATCATCCGATTGCTGAAAGACTACGTCAACGTGGCGACCCTCAGCCGGGGCTATGGCCGTAAAACCCAGGGTTTTATGGTGGTTGAATCACACATGAACGCCGAACAGGCGGGCGACGAACCGCTTCAGTTCAAGCGCAAGTTCCCGGAGATTTTGGTCGGCGTTGCAGAAAGCCGTGCTTTAGCTATTCCGCGCCTGCTGATGGAAGATCCCGACACCCAGGTCGTGTTGTTGGACGATGCGTTCCAGCACCGCGCAGTGGCGCCGGGACTGAATATTTTGCTGACCGAATACGGCAACCTTTTTACGCGCGATTTTTTGCTGCCTTCCGGCCGACTGCGTGAATGGCGCAGCGCTTACCGCCGGGCTGATGTTTTGGTGGTCACCAAATGCCCGCCTGAGCTTGAGCTTTCAGAAAAAGAAGCCCTGATCCGCGAATTGAAGCTGTTGCCGCACCAGAAAGTCTATTTTTCTTACTACGAATACGGCACGCCTTATTATTTGTTCAATCCGCGGTTTCAAACCAATTTACAGCAAGACCGGGATGTGCTGCTTGTGAGCGCCATTGCCCGCACCGATTATCTGAAAACGTATGTTTCTCAAAATTCCAATGCTGTTTTTACTTTGGAATACGAAGACCACCACTTCTTTGAAGAAAGCGAACTGGGCGACATCAAAAAAGCATTCGAAAACATCACAGCCGAAGGCCGGCAAAAAATGATTCTGACGACCGAAAAGGATGCCGTCCGATTAGAAATGCACAAACAATTTATTGTTGAAAATAAGTTGCCTGTTTTCGTGATGCCGGTGCAGGTGCAGTTTCATTTTGATGAAAAAACGCAATTTGACCAAACCATAAAGGATTTTCTGTTGAACTTTAAAGTCTGAAAAACTTTGAATCCATTCCTTTCCGCGCTGTATCGGTTTCTTAAAATCCTTGCGCGCATCGCCATCCGGATTTATTACCCCCGTACCACGATCATCAACCGGGCCGGACTGCGTTTTGACAACGCGGCCATTGTGGTTTCCAACCACCCCAATACCCTCATTGATGTACTGTTGTCGGCCTCCCGCATTCACCGGCAGGTTTTTTTTCTGGCCAACGCCGGGTTGTTTAAAACGCCCTTCACCGACTGGCTTTTCAGCACACTTTATTGTATTCCCATCGAACGCTACGACGATACCGGGGGCAAACCCCTCAACAATGCCCACGCTTTTGCCCGCTGCGACGCTTTTTTGGGCGCCGGCGGCGCGCTCTTTATTGCCCCTGAAGGCAACAGCTGGATGCTGCGCCGGATGCAGAAGTTAAAAACCGGTACAGCCCGCATCGCCTTTAGCGCCGAAAGCAAACACAATTTCCAGCTGGGTTTGATGATCCGCCCGGTCGGCTTGACGTACGAAGACCCGCAACGCTTTGGCAGCCGGGTTTTGGTGAACGTCGGGGAACCAATCCGCATCGCCGATTTTCAGGAGGATTACGCCAGCAATCCGATAGAGGCGGTGCGCAAACTCACCGCTTTTCTGGAAGCCCGGATGCGCGCGCTGACCATTGACACCCTCGACGAGGAGGAAGACCAACTGCTGCGGGTGATCGAGCGGGTGATGCGCAACAACCACGAAGACTGGACCAACGAACAACATTTTCTTCAGTCGCAAACCATGCTGGCATCTTTACGGACCTGGAAGCAAGCGTCGCCGCAAAGTTTTGAAACCTATCGGGCGCAGGCGTTGGACTATAAGCAACAATTAGAAACCCTGCGGCTTACCGACCGGGCTGTCGTTGCCCGCCAACAGCCGAATGCGGGCCTGTTGCGCTGGTTGCAAATTCCGCTCGCCCTGCTGGGGCTGCCGGTTTTTCTGTACGGCTGGATCAACCACTGGCTACCGGCAGGTCTTCCTGTGCTGCTGAAGCGAAAACTTAAACTCTATCCGGGCTACGATGCTACGGTAAAATTGACCGCCGGGCTTTTTACCTTCCCCTTGTTTTATTGGTTGCAATCGGAAGCGGTGGAGGCCTGGATCGGCTACGCGGCTTCGTGGTGGTACCTGCTTACCTTGCCTTTTGCTGGCTGGGGGGCGCTTCTTTTTCAAAAGCAGGTCCCGAAATGGCAGGCGGACTGGCGGATTTGGCGGTTGGCACGGCAGGCGCCGGAGGTGGTGCGGAAGCTGGAAGAATTACGCCCCACAGCTCCGCCCGAAGGAGGAATACATGAATAGTTCCGGGTAATCCTGAAAGGATTGAATAGGAATAGCCGCCGATGAAATCGGTGGTAGAAAGGCGGCTTATCCTGTCCCATAAAATAAAAAACTTCCGCTCGGGCGTAGGCTCCGCCTCGCGTGTCCTATTTGTCGGGTTTTACCCGACTTTCCGCCGGTCTGCCAGCTGAAGGTGGCGACCACGTTACTGCACTTTTCCTCCAACCCGTGCCAATCCTTCCTTCACCAATTCATAATCCGGCGCCATGCGCAGGGCCTGTTCATAGTCGCTTTTGGCCTGGCTGAATTTGCCCAGATTTTCTGCGGCCACGCCCCGGAAAGCGTAGGCTTTGATGTAGGTTGGAGAAACTTTCAAGGCCAGATCGAATTGCTGGTAGGCCTGGTTAAACGAGTCTAATTCCATGTACAGCAAACCGGCATTGAAATAGCCGTCTTCGTATTGCGGATCGGTTGTATTGATTTCTTTATACAGCGCAATGGCGCCATTCAGGTCATCCTTTGCAGTCAGGTATTCGGCTTTGGCGTGCAGAGCCACCGGGTTTTTCGGATCTACGCGGATGGCGTTGTCGAAAAACCGGCCTGCCATTTTGCTCTTGATGGCGGCATGCAGTTGCCCGAGGTTGATCCAGGCATCGGTCATTTCGGGATCCAGTTCCACTGCCGACTGGAAGCTGTTGATGGAACGCACCGTGTCGCCAAGCTCTTTAAAATTCATGCCAAACATGAAAAAAGCATCTGCCGTTTGCGGGTCAATTTTCAGGATGCGGTCAATGGTTTTCATCGAATTTTCGTATTGCTTCAGGATGTATTGCACTTCGCACAACTTCAGCAGGGTAGGGATGCGCTCGGGGTGGAGCAGCGCTGCGCGCTCCATCGTTTTGAGCGCTAAGCGCGACTGAAAATAATCGAGGTAAACATCCGCAAGCAAGTGGTGGTATTCGGCTTTCACCGAATCTAAAAGCAGCGCTTTCTGAAGGTCGCGAATGGCGAAATCGTAGCCGTCATTTTCGTAATACAGCGCTGCGCGTTGCGCATAAAGTTCCGCATTGAGCGAATCCTTGAGGATTTGCGCCGAAAGGTTGTCAAGGGCCGGATTGCCGGTTGCCGCTTCCGTCGCCGCAGCATTTTGATCGGATGATTCGTTGCGGTTGCAGGCGATGAAGGCCAGACTAACCAATGCGAGTATGATTTTTTTCACCGTGTATGTGCTTTATATTTCGGCTTGCAAAGTTAGGGATTTTTATTGAGTTACAACTGCGCCCCAAGCCAGGCAATCTACTTTGCCATTTGCCAACTTGCCTTTTGCCTTTTACTTATTGTCTTACAACTGCGCCCCCAGCCAGGCAATGCGCGCCGCAAGTTCCGTATTCTCTTTCGCCAATTCTTTCTGCGCTAAGCGGTGCAGTTCTTCCAGGGGCATTTGGGATTGCAGCGCTTCCCGGATGTAAGTTTCTCCGCGCAGCGCCTCGATGGCCGCAGGTTGTGGCGCTTCCACCAGCCCTGCCAACTGGCCAAGGTTGTTGCCGGTCAAAATTTTGCTGTTGCGGACGTTCGCCGGCAACTGGTCGAAACCGAGGCATACCGGCAGGTAAGGCTGTACAATCGTATGGATGGCTTCCCCGCTGGCCCGCACGTAATACGCGCGGCCCATGCGCCCCATCAGGTCAATTTTGTGCGGATTGATGCGGTTTTTTTCATCCAGAACCCGTTCGTCTATATGCATCAGCAGGACTTCGCAGATGATGAGATTCCCGGCGCCGCCTTCCGTTCCCAGGGGAATGATTTGCTTCACCCGGCACTCCATCTGCACCGGCGACTCCTGCACACGGAATGGCTTCACCAGTTCGGAAGGGATGGGCGTAAGCCCCGCTTTTTCAAACTCGCTGATGCCCGCCGGAAATTCCACGCTGGCCACAGCCACCTGCCGGACGATGCTGTAAGTCACCACATTGATGACAACCTCCCCGGTCATTTCCACATTGTGCAGCGTGTCTTTGGTGGTATTGTCTCCAACGCGGCGGTTGGATGAAAAAATCAGCGTGGGCGGATTGGAGCTGAACGCATTGAAAAAACTGTAAGGCGCCAGGTTGGCTACGCCGTGTTCATCAACAGTGCTTGCAAAGGCAATCGGGCGTGGCGAAACGGCGCCAAGCAGGTATTGGTGAAGCTCAGCTGTTGGCGTTTGATTAGGATCTATCGTTATCATGCTATATTGCGGTTGTAAGGGCGCAATTTATGAACGCCTTACTGAAAAATTAAGTATTAATGAAAATTGGAAAGCGGAAGAACTGCACTAACTTTGGTTGGTTGGAGAAAAAAAAATGCAGAAAATTTGCATTATGAAACAATAGTTTTAAATTTGTTCGTCGTTTCAACAAAAAGTGTTTTTAAACAAAAAGCAGCATACATGTCATCAGAAAAAGAATCCAAACAGAAATCGCTCCAGTCTGCCGTTGATCGTCTGGAAAAGACCTACGGAAAAGGCATTATCATGCGCATGGGAGATAAGCAGGTGCTGGACGTGGAAACCATTTCCACCGGGTCACTTGGCCTGGATATTGCACTTGGCGTCAATGGGCTTCCCAAAGGCCGGATCATCGAAATTTACGGTCCTGAATCTTCCGGTAAAACTACACTGGCCATCCACGCCATTGCACAATGCCAAAAACAGGGCGGTATTGCCGCATTTATTGATGCGGAACACGCTTTCGACCGCACCTACGCGGAAGCGCTCGGCGTTGATACCGACAACCTGCTCATTTCCCAGCCCGACGACGGGGAACAGGCGCTCGAAATCACTGAAAACCTGATCCGTTCCAGCGCCATAGACATCATCGTCATTGACTCGGTGGCAGCATTGGTGCCCAAAGCCGAAATCGAAGGCGAAATGGGCGATTCCAAAATGGGTCTCCAGGCTCGCTTGATGTCGCAGGCCATGCGTAAACTGACGGCCACCATCGGCAAAACCGGATGTTGCTGCATTTTCATCAACCAGTTGCGCGAAAAAATTGGCGTCATGTTCGGCAATCCCGAAACGACAACCGGTGGTAACGCCCTGAAATTCTACGCTTCCGTACGACTCGATATCCGCAAATCCGGCGCTGCCATCAAAGACAAAGAAGGCAACCTGATCGGTAACCACGTGAAAGTGAAAGTGGTGAAAAACAAACTCGCACCACCTTTCCGCACCGCAGAATTCGATATTATTTTTGGAGAAGGCATTTCCAAATCCGGAGAAATTATTGACATCGGTGTCGAATACAATGTGGTAGAAAAAAGCGGCGCCTGGTACGCCTACAACGGCGCTAAAATTGCACAGGGCCGGGAAGCTGCCCGCCAGTTCCTGCTCGACAACCCGGAAGTTGCCGATGAAATGGAAGTGAAAATCAAAGCGCAAATCGCAGCAAGCGGCGGCCCGAAAAAAGTGGCACTCAAGGATGCTGATGTAGACGGGGACGATTAATTCATGTCTGTCTTTATAGTCCGATAGCTGCGTTATGTTTTGATTGACACAGTATAGAAATGATAAGAGCCATCCAGGTTTTGGATGGCTCTTGTCATTTTGGCTGGTTTTTGACGGGAGGTTCCGCAGAGGTTGGCCCGTATGGGTTGTTCCGGTATGTTATTTTGTTTTTGACGATATGTTTTTGGCGATGCATTTAGACCATGCATTTTGCATGGTCTAAATGGGGTTTTTGATTAAAAACCCCTACTGGGAAAATTGTTCGTAAAGAGATTTAATCTGCGGTTCTGTTTCCACTGATTTGATGTCCTCCAACATTTTTCCGATTACAGTCACCAAATTTTCCAGGGCCGTTTTTTCGCCATCGCGGGCCTCCTGGATTTTTTCAGCGTAATCCGTTTTCATCTCAAACAAAGTGCGTGTAGCAGCCACCCGCCGCCAGGGCGACTGTTTCATGTTGATGGCGATTGCTTTCAGTTTTGCGATTGCTTGTTCGCCGGTCGTTGCCGGGCCCGAACTTGCTAATTTGCCATAGCCAGAAAAAAAGGAAATGGCGCCGAAGCCATCCACTTTTTCCATGTTTAGCTCGAAAAACGGGAGGTATTTTAAATCTTTACTTTCGGCATACATTGTTGCCACTGCCCCCAGAATGTCGCTGTTGGTTTCTTTTTCCAAACCTTTTGCAGCCTCGAGGGCAGCTGGCTTATCCTGGGTGTTCAGCAATTCCAGGGCAGAAGAAATAACCGTATAGGAAGAATCTTTTCCAATGGCCCGCTTGGCAAAAGCTACCGCGCCGGCATCCTGCAATTCGCTGAGCTTGAGGAAAGCGCTTGCCCGAACCGCCGAGTGCGGATCTGACTCAGCCAGTTGGCGCAGCAATGCCAGATCGGCTTCGGTTTCGCTTTCCGCCAATTCGATGGCTGACAGGCGGATGCCCCAGAATTTATCTTTCAATGCGGCTTTGAATACTTTTTTAGCGACTTCGGTTTCCGTGTATGCCAGGAGCTGAACAGCCTCGTAGCGGTCGTAAAGTTTGGGCGCATTCAGGAATTGGAAAGCCAGTTCATCTTCCGTTTTGTTGTCTTCCAAAACACCCAAAAGTGTATGTTCGGCATCAAACACGATCAGTTTAGGGCGCTCCGGGACTTCAAAAGTGAACATCTGTGCCCGCTCATTCACCCGGACGTTATGCCGTTCGGGTTTGCCTGAACCTAAGTAAATATCAATAGCAACGGGCAACTCGAATGTCGCGCGCATTTGAGCCGGGTCCTGGATTTGTTCCACATTCACGATCGCCGTTTTCGAATTGTCGTCGTAATCAAAAGAAATATTCAACACCGGGTGCCCTTTGTCAAAATACCACTGATCGAAAAACCAGTTCAGATCCTGCCCCGTCACTTCTTCAAAAGCCAGCCGCAAATTGTGTACTTCAACGGGTTTGTACGCATGCGCTTTCAGGTAATTGCCCAAAGCCAGCCAGAAAGCTTCATCGCCGATGTAATTGCGCAACATGTGCAACACCGATCCACCTTTATTATAACTGTGCGCATCGAACATGTCCTCCTTGTCTGCGTATCTGTAATGGATGAGCGGATGGACACCGCTTTGCGCAGACCCTAAGTATCCGTTCCATTCTTCAAGCAGGTGGTAGTCGGCCGCATCGGCGCCGTATTTGTGTTCGAGCCAGAGGTATTCGCTGTAATTGGCAAAACCTTCATTCATTGTCAGGTTGGCCCAGCTCTCGGTGGTTACATAATCCCCAAACCAGTGGTGGAACATCTCGTGCGCCACAATTTTTTCATTGGTCAGGTTATCAATCAGTTCGCGCGAGGTTTGTTGCATAAACTCTCCATAGATCACGGCGGTTGTATTTTCCATAGCGCCGGATACGTAGTCGCGCACCACAATTTGCGAAAATTTAGGCCAGGGGTACTTCAGTCCGGTTTTTTTGGAGAAAAAGTCCAGCAATTCCGGCGTATAGGCAAAAATCCGTTTGGCGTGGTCTTTGAACTTTGGTTCCACATAATATTCAATTGGAATGCCACTCCAGGTATCCTTCACCACAGCAAAATCCCCAACCGCAACCATAAACAGATAAGGCGCGTGCGGCTGATCCATTTTCCAATAGTCGGTGCGGGTGCCGTCGGTATTTTTTTTGGAAGAAACCAGCAGGCCGTTGGAAAGGGTTTTGAACTGATCTTCCACCGTCAGGTACATTTCCTGTGTGCAGCGCTCATTGGGTTTGTCAATAGTGGGAAACCAGCGGGAATTCCACTCGGTTTCGCCCTGTGTCCAGATCTGGCGGGGTTTGTCGGTTTCTTCACCACGCGGATTGATGAAAAACAAACCCTGGTTGGAGGTAATGGCCGCGCTGCCGCCGGTTTCTGCAGGCTGGGCGGTGTATTCGATGTAGAGGCTGTATTGCTCGTTTCTTGTATAGAGGCGGCCCAGTTGAATCACGAGTTGGTCGTTTTCGTAGACGTACTTCAGGGGTTGGGGGTTGCCTTCAAAAGTGACTTTTTGTATTTCAAACCCTTTTGCATCCAGCGTTACCGAGCTGGTGGGGTAGAAATACGGTTTCAGTTTCAGGGTCGCTTTCCCGATCACCTGCTCTTCTTCCCAATCAAACCGGAGGTCTAATTTGACGTGCAGCAAGTCGTTTTCGCGGGTGTAGCTGGCATTGTAAGCCGGCAGGGGAACGTCACTTTCCGGCGCGGTGGCCTCCAATTCTTCCGGGTCGTAAAAAGCGCCGGTCACCTCGAGTGTGTCGAGGTTTCTTTCCTCCATAGTTTCTATAGAGGTGGAAATGGTCGTTTGGGGTGTTTTACATCCGGCCATCATTCCGATGAAGGCCAGGAGCAGCAACAAGTGTTTCATAACTTTACGGATGTTGATTGGTACATTTATGAAGAATAGGAGTTAAACTTTTCCGGTAGCGGCAACTTCCGCAGCGTGGGTTGTTTCCAGTAAAAAAGCTGCAAGGTGTTCATTAAACACATCCTCATGCTCCATCATAGGCGCGTGGCCGCAATGATCCAGAAAAACCAGTTTAGAGTTTGCAATCAATTGATGAAATTGTTCTCCCACAAACGGCGGCGTGATCTGATCGTCCTTGCCCCACACCAGCAATACCGGCGCAGTGATCTGGTGCAGCTTGTCGCCAAGGTTGTGCCGCACAGCCGATTTGGCGGTGGCAATGATCCTGATGGCCTTGTTCCGGTCATTAACCGTGTCAAAAACTTCGTCAATCAGCTCCTTTGAAGCCACATTGGGGTCGTAAAAAGTGCTTTGGGTTTTCTTTTTTATGAATTCGTAGTCGCCGCGCTTGGGGAAACTACTGCCCATTGCACTTTCAAACAAGCCCGAACTTCCGGTCAGGATAACCGACCGAACTTTTTCAGGGTAGTTCAGGGTGTAGAGCAACGCAATGTGCCCGCCCAGCGAATTGCCCAATACATGGATCTGCTCGTAGCCTTTGTAATTGACAAAATCGGCAACGTGGTCCACCAACCCGGTAACAGAAAGCTTCCTGATGGGCAACTCGAAGATTGGCAGCAAAGGCACAATTACATTATAGGCTTTGGAAAAACGGTTGATGATCCCCTCAAAGTTGCTCAGCGCGCCAAACAGCCCGTGCAGCAACAGCAAGTTTTCCTTCCCGCCTTCGGTTTCAATGTACTTGAACCGGTCATCCTGTTTTATTTCATATCTCATCTAGCCGTATCAACTTTAATTCCTGCAAAAATAGATGTTTTAAGGGTATCCTACAACGGGACAGGCCATTCCCCTCAAATCTACCCCTTTGAAACGTACCTGCGGGCCTAAATAGGGGGAAATTT
The DNA here is from genome assembly GCA_022841505.1 of Saprospiraceae bacterium. GTDB lineage: Bacteria > Bacteroidota > Bacteroidia > Chitinophagales > Saprospiraceae > JABWAJ01. The sequence goes on from JALHRK010000029.1 coordinate 24,406, forward strand.
ATTAAAATTTTTACGCGATTATGTTGTTGAAATACACCTTACTCCCCTATATCCTGTAAATACGGGAAGAAAGTGATTTCAATCTTTGCTTTATTGGAAAAATATCTATTGCTTTGCAGGGTGTAAGTTATAACGCTTCTCCTTAACTTTGGAGTCCGGAATCACGCAACACGAAGATTTACTTCGTTCCAAACCAATCGTGCATTTTTTAATTAAACAAAGTAATATATGCGTCTGATAGTTAAACTTTTAATTCTTACCCTGGCAGTAGGTTCGATCCAGTCTTGTGTTTCTAAGAAGAAGTACGATGAACTGGTTGCAGCAAAAGCAGCAACTGACCAGGCTCTGGCGGAAACGCAGATGAACCTGAAAAAGCTTCAGGATGAAAAAAATGCCCTTGCAGCAGAATTTGAGGCTGAAAAAACCCGGCTGAATGGCGAACTGGGCAAAATCAACTCTGAACTTACTGCAACGAAAGGACAAATTGCTCAGGTTCAGGAAAAACTGAACATGACACAAAGCGAGCTGAATGCCCTCCGCGCTCAAATTGACGGCATTTTCGCTACGTACAAAGACAGTGGCCTGACGCTGGAAGACCGCGACGGTCGCCTGTATGTGATGACGTCTAAAGGCGTTAACTACAAATCCGGCTCTAAAAAACTGTCCCGCGACCAGCGCAATGCACTGGACGAACTGGCTGTAGCGCTGAAGAAAAGCCCGAATGCCCAAATTCTGGTGGAAGGCCATACCGACAGCAAGCAGTATCCGAAAGGCTCTGGCTACAACAACTGGGATCTGAGCTTAGACCGCGCTAAAGAAGTGGTGAAATACCTGACTAAAAAAGGTGTTAGCGCCAAGCAGTTGACCATCGCAGGCAAAGGTGAAAACCTTCCTGCTGGCGACAACAGCACTTCTGAAGGCCGCGCTAAAAACCGCCGTACGGAAATCGTTCCGAATCCGAACCTTGGCGGTATGATGAAGAAAGACTAATTCGTACAAGCACTTTGCTTCTTCAAAAAGCCGGCAGAAATTTCTGCCGGCTTTTTGTGTTTTAGGCAAACACAGAACCGCAGCGGGAGATTCCCTGCGGGAAAGACATTCCTGGCGAGCCACGCAATTTTGACAGAGTGGGAAGATCTGATGTGAGCGGCGTGCTCGTGGTCGCTGGCTTTAGCCGGCAGACCCCAAAATCGGGCAAAGCCCGGAGGAATAGTACACGCGAGGCGGAGCCTACGCGCGAGCGTACCTGAGAATATTGCTATCTTTGCAGGCGACACAAAAGAGCTTTCCTATGAGCAAATCCTGCTTACCCAGTGCCTTCGCACTTGCTTTGTTTTGCCTCCTCACCGGATGCAGCACCCCCCCGGACAACCTGACCAACATCAACGGCGTCTGGATAGAAACCTTCCCGCCTGAAAATCAGGACGAAAACCGCTACACTGCCGACAACAAAATTTTTGCTGTGGGCCGCGAATTTCAATACCGCTATCATTACATCAGCCCAAAGGGAGACACCCTCCTGTTTAAAAACATCCAAAGCGCTACGCCCGAATTCCAGAGCTACCACTACGCCTGGGATTTCGTTCGCCCGGACAGTGCCGACGACCAAACGATTGAAACCGTAGCCATCAAAATTGCGGAGGGGCGCGAGCCTTATGTGTTCAGCGACCGGAATTTCAACCAGACCGTCCAGGAAGTTCGCCTTTACAATCCTGAAAACAACGAATTGGGCGGGTATGCTTCCGCAACGCTCATCGAAAATGAAAAAAATGTGTGGATGCAGGCGCCCAATATGAAGTTGTTTCGCATCCTTGCCCTGAATCCGTACCCCTTTATCTCGGCGCCATACAAGCAGGGCAACCGCTGGGAATGGAAAGTGGAAGTGGGACAATCCCACAGCGATATTCGGTGGAAAGCCTGGGGTGGCCCTGTGGTCAACCGCATGAAATACCAGATCACCGGGCAGGAAACCGTTCGCGTTCCGTGGGGAGAAGCCCGGTGCCATATCGTGGAGGCTGACGCCGAAAGCGGGCTGGGCAGCACGCACCTGAAAGCGGCGTTCAGTGAAGAGTACGGTTTTTTACGTTTGGATTACACGAATGTTGATGGCTCCAAACTCGTATTGGAGTTAATTAATATAGATCCAAGCTTAAATTGACTGGAAACGAACACTTTTGAATATACACGCTACCGTTTGCGGGCTTGACATGACGTATCCTTTGCCTCTAAAATTTCCCGCAAAGAGCGCTAAGGTCTCGCAAAGGACGCTAAGGAGGGCGTCTTGCTTTGCGGACTTGGCGTATCCTTTGCGTCCTTTGCGGGAAAACAATCTCTCGCAAAGGGAGTGTTTTAGATCATGCAAAACCCAAAATTCTCTCCGAACTTACGTTTAATTAATGGCTAACACTAACTAAAGACGGATACGGTTGCTACTTCAGCGCATCAAACGTCATGTCCAGCCGCGACTCAATGGTGTAAGGTGAAAAATCGTTGAGGAAAAAGACCACTTCCAGCTTGAACTGGACGCCGGTCATTATTTTTTTCACGTTGCGCAAGCTTGGGAGCAACCGAACGCGGTCTTCTGCCTGCCCCCGGAGTTCGGTGATGTAGAAAACTTCGTCTGCCGGCGAACATTCCAGGCGGTCTGTATCGCAGATTCTGACCGAAATCTCTTCAATGAAATAGTACTCCTTGCCGTTTTCGAGGGCGGTGAGGGTTCCGAAAGCTGCGTTGATCGCCGTAATGGCCGCCGTGTCGGTTCCACTCTGATTCAGGAAAAAATCAATATTGGTGTTTTGCCGGTTGACTTCAAAAACCAACGGAAACGAGGGGTTCGCTCCTGCCGGGATGGTGAAGAGGGTATTCGGGAAAGCCATTTCAAAAAGTCGCTCCCGTTCGTCCTTATTGCATCCCCACCAAAGCAGCACGATGAATAGAATCCCGCTCAATTTTCTCATAACCTGATCATTTTTCTACTAAACGAAAGATTGCTGCGAAATTATTTGCAACTTTTAAAATATCCCTATCTTTATTGAATCTATATTAAAAACCGCACAAGAAAAATCTGATTTTCATACCTTTTACCTTACGAAACAAGCACAGGATATGGGCGAGCAAAGAGTGTCATTGGTTTCCGGAGGCAACCAATTACAGGATTTTACAAAGCATTTGCTGAGAGACGTTTACGCTTTTGAATACATGCTGGACAACGACTGGTTTGAAAGCGGCATCGCACGAATTGGGGCAGAGCAGGAAATGTTTCTGGTGGACAACAAGACCTTAAAACCTGCCATGATCAACATGGAGGTGTTGAAGAAGATGAAGAACGATCCGTGGGTCACCACCGAACTCGCCAAGTTCAATCTGGAAACGAACCTCACCCCCCGGGAGTTCAAGGGCGATTGTCTGCGGCAGATGGAAATGGAGAACTTAGATTACCTGAACAAGATTCGGGACAAGCTGAAGCCCATGGATGCCAGCCTGGTTTTGACGGGAATTCTGCCGACCCTCACCAAGATGGATCTGGAAATGCACAACCTCACGCCCAACCCGAGGTACGTGGCGCTGATGGAGGCCATCAACCGGCAACTCATCGGTTCTTTTTATGAACTCCGGCTGATGGGCATTGACGAAATTTTGGTGAAACACCAGTCGCCGTTGCTGGAAGCCTGCAACACCAGTTTTCAGGTACATCTCCAGGTATCGCCCGCCGATTTTGTGAAATACTACAACATTGCGCAAACGCTGGCCGCCCCGGTATTGGCCATCGCCGCCAATTCGCCCATTGTGTTCGGCAAACGGCTATGGCACGAAACGCGGATTGCGCTTTTCCAGCAAGCGTTGGACATCCGGACTACGCACGACCACATGCGCGAACGCAGCCCACGGGTGAGCTTTGGCACCGGATGGTTGGACAAAAGTATCATGGAAATTTACCGCGAAGACATTGCCCGTTTCCGCGTGCTTTTGGGCGCTGACATCGAAGAGGATTCCATTGAGCTCATCCGCCAGGGAAAAGTACCGAAACTAAAAGCCCTTCAGGTCCACAACTCGACCGTTTACCGCTGGAACAGGCCCTGCTACGGCATCAGTCCCAACGGCCAGCCCCACCTGCGCATCGAAAACCGGGTATTGCCTTCAGGGCCGACAGTGCTGGATGCCACGGCCAACGCCGCTTTCTGGCTTGGCGCAATGGTGGGCATGGCCGATCAGTACAAAGACATCCGCGAGCAAATTTCATGGGAAGACGTGCGCGACAATTTTGCGAAAAGCGCCCAGGTCGGCATTGACTCAACGTTCACCTGGTTTAAAGACAAAAAAATATCCGTTTGCGATCTGGTGA